>NZ_JBARYM010000776.1:0-9783 GCF_049647865.1 Tunicatimonas sp.
AGCCGGGACCGCTTCAGACTAGCCTTAGAAAACTCTCCGGTTATCCTTTTCTACCAAGATACTGAACTGCGCTACACCTGGCAGTACAATGATCATCCTAATTTTAAAATTGATGATGTACTGGGAAAGACCGACTATGAGATACTAGGCGACACCTACCAGGAATGGATTGACCTGAAGGTGCAAGTAATAACTACGGCCCAGAGTGCTCACGCTGAACTGAGCATCAACGGCCGGGTATACGATATAACTGTTAAACCGGAACGAGAGGGAGATCAAGTAGTTGGTATCAAGGGAGTAGCGGTAGACATTACCAAGTTGAAAGAAGTTCAGCAAGAACTTAGTGAGGCTAAGGAAGCAGCCGAAAGAGCCGCCCAAGCAAAAGAAGATTTTTTAGCGACCATGAGCCACGAGATTCGTACTCCCCTCAACGCTGTCGTAGGCTTATCGGGTTTGCTGTTAAGTCAGCATCATTTGCCCGAGCAGCGAGAAAACCTGGAAGCACTCCGGTACTCATCGGACAATATGATATCGCTGATTAACGATATACTGGATTTTAGTAAAATTGAAGCCGGGAAAGTAGCTTTAGAGTTAATCCCCTTTGACCTTTCCCAGTTGTTAGCCGATTTACAGCAGTCGCACCAGCTTCGGGCCCAAGAGAACAATAACCAACTTGCTATTAATCGCGAGCAAAGCGTACCGGATTGGGTAATCGGCGATCAGATGAAAGTAGGGCAGGTTCTCAACAATTTACTTAGCAATGCCCTAAAGTTTACTACCGACGGACAAGTAACGCTTACGGTGGCATTGAAGCAGAAAAAGGCTAATCTGACTCATCTTCTTTTTTCAATAGAAGATACCGGAGTAGGAATTCCCTTCGATAAGCTCGATCATATCTTCAGCAATTTTACCCAAGTAGATAGTTCCACTCGCCGGAAATACGGAGGCACTGGCTTGGGCCTATCTATCACCAAGCGGTTACTGGAATTGATGGGGAGCCAGATTCAGGTAGAAAGTCAGGAAGGAAAAGGAAGCCGTTTCTTTTTCACCTTAGCTCTTGAGGCAACCCCTTCGCCCGATACTTCTTTAAATTTTGACACGCTTCCCACTAATAAAAGCTTTTTACCCGAAATCCGGATTCTTTTAGTGGAAGATGTAGCGATTAACCGCATGGTGCTACGGCAACATTTTCAGGAATGGCCGACGGCTACCATAGATGAGGCCACTAATGGAGAAGAAGCACTTCAAAAAGTAACAGAAAATAATTACGATCCTATTCTAATGGATGTCCGCATGCCGGTAATGGATGGCTACCAGGCCACCCAAAAAATCAGAGAACTGAAGAATTCTTCTACTAGCCAGATACCCATTATAGCCCTAACCGCCGATACTTCGGAAACCCTACAGCATCAGCAAGCTGATTATTTCACCGACGTAATCACCAAGCCCTTCAGGCCCCAGGAACTCTTCCGGAAGATTCTTCAGTATACGGCCGATAAAGATCAGCCGGAGCTATCTATGACCTTTTCTGAGGCCGAAGCCCCTTTTAATGATCGTACAGAACTGGTTGAGTTTTACCAAATCACCTACGATCAATTTCAAGAATCTAAACAGCACCACCAAGAAGCTATGAAAGAGCAGAGTGCTGGGAAGCTAGCCGAAGTTGCACACAAACTCCAGATGGCCTTATCCATGTTCGGATTAGACTCACTTAAAGAGAGGCTGTCTCAGGATCAGAAACTTCTAGCATCCGATAATCCGTCAGAAATTCAGCAGGCACTTGATCAGACGCAGCAGCTATTTGGGCAAGTAATATAACAGCTAGAAGCACGACAAGCACAAATCAGCAAGTCAGATAAATAAATCCATCAGATAATTCAAACTTGTTCTTTGATCATTGAAGACGTATAAGTAGGCCAGTAGATTAGTAGTCTGGTAAACGATTCACCGCGGATATTTTGCGAAAATACTATCCGAATCATACGATGGAAAAAAAGGGGCGTAATCGATTTAAAGGTGAGCATACCAGCTTGAAACCAATTGAGAATTATAATGTTATAAACTATATTTGCTACACACTGCTTCAGTACCTATAAGCTACCGACCAAATCTATACTATGAGTGAGAATCAATTAAAAAGCAATAACAAATTGTATGTAGCTGGGATAGGGGCATCCGCCGGAGGATTAGATGCCCTCTCTAAGTTAGTTGATAACCTACCGACCAAGCCTACCAATTTTGCCATTATTGTAGCCCAGCACCTTAGCCCCGACTACAAGAGCCGTATGGTAGAGCTACTTAATCGTAATGCTCGTTGGCCTGTTGTTGAAGCCCAAGACCAACTACCTATTGAAGCCGGCACGGTGTACATTACCCCGCCCGATTACGAGATTTCGGTAGAAGATCATTCTATTATTCTCAAGAAAATCCAGCAGAAAGTACAAGCGGTACCCTCGGTTAATAATCTACTTCAGTCTATTGCCAGCCAGTATAAAAACTACGGTATTGGCGTTATTCTGTCCGGAACCGGGGAAGATGGTTCTTTAGGTATTAAGGAAATTAAAAAGAACAAAGGGTATACTATTGCGCAGGAGCCTAATACTTCGCAGCACCGTAGTATGCCCGAAGCGGCTATTAAAACTGGCTACGTAGACGTGGTGTTACCCCCCGCCCAAATTGGTAGCGAGTTGATTCGCTTCATTCAGAACCATCAAGTCGTAAACGAGATAGATGAGAAAGAAAGTAGCAGTGAAAGTATTTTTCGGCTAATGACCAGTAAAACGGGTACGGACTTCTCCAAGTACAAATCTTCCACTATTCAGCGGCGCATTACCAAGCGGTTAGATGCTTTAAGTTTGTTAAATATTGATAACTACTACCGTTATATTCAGGAGAACCCTACTGAACTGGATAATTTATTTCAGACCGTACTAATTGGGGTCACTGAGTTTTTCCGCGACCAACCGGCCTTTGAAAAGCTGGAGAAGTACCTTAGAGAAACTGTTAGTAAAAAGCCAACGGGGCAGCCTATTCGCGTATGGTCGGTAGGCTGTGCTACTGGGGAAGAACCCTACACCATTGCCATTCTCTTATCGGAGATACTGGGTAAAGAAATTCATAACAATACGGTACAAATTTTTGCCACCGATATCGACGAAAATGCCTTGGGCCACGGGCGAAGAGGGTGCTACTCCGAAGATCAGGTAGCCAACCTTTCGTCTGAGCTGTTAGAGAAATACTTTAACCAAGGGGTTGATGGCTACGAGGTAAAGAAAAAGATTCGTCAGTTAGTGTTGTTCTCTAAACACGACATTTCGGTAGACCCACACTTTGTTCGGTTAGACTTAATTACTTGCCGTAATGTGCTTATTTACTTTCGTAATGAGCTACAAAAAGAGGTGCTTCCCGTATTTCATTACGCCTTGAAAGAAGACGGTTATCTGATGCTGGGCAAATCCGAGAATATTCTTCAATTAACCGATCTGTTTCTCAAAGAGGACACCAAGCAGAAAATATTTCGGCGTAAATCGGGTATACAGCTTAATACGCTAAAATACACCAACTTTAAAAAGGCAAGGGACAATTATGAAGCTCCTCCTCCGGCAAAAACGGAGCTGTCGTTAGAAGAGATCGCTCGTGAAACCCTGGTACAAACCTACGAGCATCCTTACGTGGTAATTGATGATGCTATGGAAGTGCTGCTGATTAAAGGGCGTATGGCTCCCTACATTGATTTAAGCGAAGGCTCCCTCAACGCCAACATTCTTAAGTTGGTACACCAAGGGTTGCACATGGGCTTGCGAACTACCATTACCCGGGCTAAGCGGGAGGGCACTCCGCAAAAGAGCAGCGTTGTTCGCTTTAAAGCTTTTGAGCGGGAAGAGACTGTGCGCCTTACTGTAAAATCATTACTGTACCGCAAAAACGATCAGAACTACTACTTGGTGATCTTTGAGAAGATAGACCCAGATGTGGGTTATCCACTTTCGCTCGATGAGATAAAAGCGCAAGACGAGCATAAGAATGCGGTGCGCGCTATGGAACTGGAGCAGGAGCTGGGAGCCACTCGCGAACATCTACAAACGTTTACCGAAGAACTAGAAACCACGAATGAGGAATTGCAGACCATGAACGAGGAGCTGCAATCGTCTAATGAAGAACTAAAGTCTACCAACGAAGAGCTAGAAACCAGCAACGAGGAGCTACGGTCAGCTAACGAAGAATTACAAACTGCTAACTCTGAGCTGGCCATCTCCAACGAGACTCTGGTAGAAAAAGAAGCTGAGATTAGCAAGATTAAAGATGATTTGGAGATAAGTAACGACCGCTTTCGGCTAGCTCTGGAAAACTCTCCGGTTATTATTTTCTATCAGGATACCGAACTGCGTTACACCTGGCAGTACAACAACCACCCCGATTTTGAAGTAGAAGACGTACTGGGTAAATCTGACTACGACCTACTGGGTAGTGAATATACTGAGTTTATTAACCAAAAAGCCAAGGTATTAACCACCGCCCAACGGGTTCATACCGAGCTTAACGTCAATGATATTATCTACGATATATTCATTGAGCCAGACTATCAGCAGGGAGAAGTAGTTGGTATAAAGGGTGTAGCGATTGATATAACCCACAAGGTAGAGGTTACCCGACAGGCGATCTACCGTCAGAGCATCATTGATAATACTATTAATGAAATTGATCTGCAAGTACTGGCGGTATCTCCTGACTTTACGGTGCTTACGCTAAACCAAGCTCAGAACGAAGAGTTTAATAGGTTATTTAAGAAGGAGATTCAAGAGGGGGACAACATTCTTAAGTTGTTGCAAGAATACCCTGATGCACAAGCTCGCACAAAAAATCTGCTAGAGAAATCTCTCAAAGGCGAGAAGGTCGTCATAGACGAGTACAAAAGTACCCGGATGAATGAGTTAGGCGAAGTGCGCTACTACAATATAATAGTCTCCCCGTTGTACGATACCAACCGAAAGGTGATTGGAGCCGCCATGAGTAGCCAGGAAATTACCCGGCAGCGTAAGCGGGAGCAGCAGCTACGGAGTATTGTCCGGCAAAGTGCCAACCTTATTGGCGAAGCCTTCTTCAAGGATCTCACCCAGCAAGTGGCCAACTTATTTAGTATTAAGTACGTGTACATTGGTATTTTATCTGAGGACAATTCCAAGATAGATACCAAAGCGCTACGTATTAACGGCAAATTAGCCAAAAATTTCTCCTACACCCTGCAAGGGGCACCCTGCGGAGCCGTGGCTAATAACGAAGATATACGCTACTTTCAGCACGTAGCCGAGCAATTTCCCGAAGATCCTAAGTTGCAGCGGTGGAACGCCGAAACCTACCTAGGGGTACCCATCACTTCCCCCAGCACAGGCGATACGCTGGGCGTATTAGTCATGATCAACGATCAGCGCTGGCAAGAAGTACCGGATACTGACTATCTTCTGAATTTGCTCAGTCTGCGAGCGGGAGCGGAGCTAGACCGACAAATAGATGAGCGACGCATTCGAAAGCGGGACCTACAAATTAAGCATATCACTGAGTCTATTCCGGAGATGATCTACGAGTACGTGATCTACCCAGATGGTTCTGATGAATTCACGTACGTAAGCGCCGCCAGTGAGCAAATCTATGAGCTTAAGCCTCAAGCTATTATAAAAGACGCTGATCTGGTTTATCAGGCTATCCACCCCGACGACTTGAATAGCTTTGCGAGTAGTGCCCAAGAAGCAGGTGAAAATCTTAGGGTTAATAATTGGGAGGGCCGTATTATCGGAGCCAAAACCAATCAAATAAAGTGGGTAAGAGTTAAGGCTGTTCCTGAAAAAAGAAGAGATGGCCGCATTGTATGGTCGGGGGTGATTGATGATATTACTCACTTTAAAAATATTCAACAAGAGCTCACACAAGCTAAAGATAACGCCGAGCAAGCAGCCCGGGTAAAGGAAGATTTTCTGGCCACCATGAGCCACGAAATTCGCACTCCGTTGAACGCCATTATCGGAATTTCAAATTTGTTGCAAAAGCAAAACCCCCGATCGGCTCAGCAAGATAACTTACAGACCCTGAAGTTTTCTTCTCAGTCGTTAATGGCTCTGATTAACGATATTCTCGATTTTAGTAAAATTGAAGCAGGGAAAATTGAGTTTGACCAAACTCCAGTTAACTTCTCGCGTTTTGTTCAGAACGTTATTCGCTCTCACGAAGCCCAGGCGAAAAAGAATCAAAACGAACTTATTCTTGAGCAAGATGAAGAGGTTCCGGAAGTGATTGTTTGCGACCAGAACAAGCTAGGCCAAATACTGAATAATTTACTCAGCAACGCTATTAAATTTACCAAGCAAGGTGCGGTAACCCTGCGAATAAATGTGGTAGAAAAGAGCGATTCAAAGGTTACTCTTTACTTTTCCGTAGCTGATACCGGAGTAGGTATTGCCCCCGACCGAGTAGATAGTATTTTTGATTCGTTTACCCAGGAAGACAGCTCTACTTCCCGCAAATTTGGGGGTACCGGGTTGGGCCTAACCATTACCCGAATGTTACTACAACTTAAGGGTGGCCAAATTCACGTAGAAAGTGAAGTGGGTAAAGGATCAAATTTCTTCTTTACCCTTTCGTTTGCTATTGGCGAGTTAGCAGAAGATACCATTCAAATGCCGGAGGAAATAGATACGGACTCAGTTCAGATTGATCGGTTACTATTGGTGGAAGATGCTCCGGTAAATCGTATGGTCGTTATGCAATATCTACAGGAGTGGTGGGATGTCGATATTGATGAGGCCAGCAATGGTGAAGAAGCGGTAATTAAAGCGAAACAAAGCATATACGATGTTATTCTAATGGATATTCGGATGCCAGTAATGGATGGTGTTGAGGCGGCTAAACAGATACGAGCCCTGAGCAATGGAAGTGAAAAAACTCCCATCATTGCTCTCACGGCTGATATTACCGAGATTAATCGCCAGCCGGCAAGCGACTATTTCGACGATTACGTAGCTAAACCATTTGATCCCCAAAAATTACAAGATAAGATTATAAAGTTTACTCAACAGCCTGCTCAGGAGTACTCGAAATTTAATTCAGTGGAGGTTACCGAAGTGAGTGATTTGTTTTCGGATGATCCGGAAAAGCTACATACGTTCTACGAAATGACAGTAAATAGCTTCGTGAAGCACCGCGCCTCAATTACTGAAGCACTACAGAAGAAGAATACGGAGCAGCTACGAGATACCATCCATACTATGCGACCCACGCTTATTATGCTGTCAGCTAAAAATTTACTTCCTCTGTTGGAGAAGGTAGGAGAAACACCACTATCTGAAGTTTCTGACACGCTTAAAAACCAGATTAGGCAGGAGTTAGATAATTTGATCGAAGAGATTAAGGCGGAGCTAAACCATTCGGAATAAAAGAACTTAAATTACCTAGAAATTGTAAAGTAATAGGCACCTCTCTTTTTTAGATGCCAACCCACTGCGGTTCAAATTTTTTTATTAGCACCAATTTTTTTACTATGGAAAATTTAAGAATCCTGGTTATTGGAGCCTCTATGGGAGGTATTAAAGTATTCCCTACGGTGGTAAAACAGATTAAGCCCGATATGCCGGTAGCTGTTTTTATTGTTCAGCACGTTTATTCAGCCCATAAGAGTCAACTAGCTGGTATACTATCTACTCACACCGAGGCTACAGTAAAGTTTGCCGAAGATGGAGAACCTATTCGGGCGGGCCATATTTATGTGAGTCCATCGGATCAGCACCTGATTGTAGGTTCGGATAAAATGACCCTTAGCTATGGACCCCAGGAGAACAGCTCCCGTCCTTCCATTAATGCACTATTTCGCTCCGCCGCCATTGCTCATCGTAATAAAGTTATTGGTCTGCTACTTACCGGGCTTTTGTCAGATGGTGCTCAAGGTATGAAGGCTATCCACGATTGCGGAGGAATTACGATTGTTCAGGACCCAGACGATGCTGAGTTTGACGAGATGCCTCGGAACTCTATTAGAGCTACTGAGATAGACTACATAGCTACTCTGGACGACATTCCTTCGCTATTGAAAGTACTTATCAAGAAGCCGGTAAAACCCTCAAACTTATCGGAGCAGAAAGTGCCAATAGAACTTAAGCGCCAAGTAGCTGCTTCACTGAAACCCTTAACTCAGATAGTAGAAGATGATGATACATTGCCGGCTAATTTTCAGAAACCTGACTTTCCAATAGACTTAGACGATTCTCTCTGGTCGGTGCTTCAGTATATGCAGGAGCGAACTACCATGCTGGAGAACCTAGCTGAAAACGAGCATATGAAAGATCGAAAGAAACTGGCTCGAGACTATGAGCTACGTGCGCAGGAATCGCGGGCGCATACCGAAAACTTGCGGGCGCATTTGTTAGAACTGGAGCTGGGTCAGAGCACTTCTAAAGTTAACGGATCTTCGGGTCTACCAAATTAAGTAAGTATTCCCCGTATCCACTTTTCATTTGCTTAGCAGCCAGTTGGCGTACTTGTTCTGACTCGATAAAATCCATACGGTAGGCTATTTCTTCAATGCAGCCAATTTTTAGCCCCTGCCGCTGCTCGATTACCTGTACAAACTGCCCGGCTTGGGTTAGCGAATCAAAGGTGCCAGTGTCTAACCAGGCGGTACCTCTGCTTAAAACGCTTACCTGTAGTTTACCCTGCGCCAAATATTCCTTATTCACATCGGTAATCTCAAGTTCGCCCCGCGCACTAGGTTTTAAGTTTTTAGCAATAGTAACTACCTGATTATCATAGAAATACAGTCCGGGGATGGCGTAATTTGATTTGGGGTGCTTTGGTTTTTCCTCAATAGAAGTCACTCGCTGGTTATCATCAAATTCCACTACTCCGTAGCGATGAGGGTCATGAACATGATAAGCGTACACAATTCCGCCGTCGGGATCATTATTGCTTTGTAACTGCTTATACAAGCCGCTGCCATAAAAAATATTATCCCCTAAAATTAAGGCTACTTTATCTTGCCCAATAAAATCGGCACCAATAGTAAACGCTTGGGCTAATCCTTCAGGCTTAGGCTGTACTGCATAATGAAAGTGGCAACCAAGCTGCTCACCGTTACCCAACAGTTTCTCAAATAATGGCATATCGTGGGGCGTAGAAATGATCAGTATTTCCCGAATGCCCGACATCATTAGAATAGACAGTGGGTAGTAGATCATCGGTTTATCGTACACCGGCATTAACTGCTTACTTACTGCTAGGGTAAGTGGATGCAAGCGAGTACCGGAGCCCCCGGCCAAGATAATACCTTTCATAACTTGGTGGATTGGTTATGCTACAAGTATACTAAAAAATGGCTGAATGGAAGGAGGAAATAGTTGAGTTTATAAGAATTCGAATCCACTTACGAGCTAGAAAACTTCTGATAATAGCGACAACATCCACTAGGCAAACAAGTATTGTAAATGGCTCATCGTACTTATTGATTTCTTTGGTATCTAATAATGAAGGAAAAAGTAGGTTTATACTACCTACGGTAGATCTTTCATTATTTTTTTAAAAGCAAACCAGTTATACTAAGAATCACCATAGTACCTATACAGAGCACACCAAATAAAATTTCGTATTCATTCATAGCTTGTATCGTTTAATAAAAAAAGACTAAATAGAAACTTAGTATAGTCAGTCAGGATAGCTATTTCAGCATCAATCTCTTTATTTATTAAAGCCTGTTCTTTTGCTAACCTATCTTTAGATTATTCATCCATTGGCAAACTTATTAGG
>NZ_JBARYM010000777.1:0-5159 GCF_049647865.1 Tunicatimonas sp.
AGTTTAAAGTGTACATTATTGATGAGGTGCACATGCTATCCAACCAAGCATTTAATGCCTTTCTGAAAACGCTGGAAGAACCGCCGCCCTACGCCATCTTTATCCTGGCTACTACCGAAAAGCATAAAGTAATCCCAACTATTTTATCGCGTTGTCAGATTTATGATTTCAATCGGATTCAGATAGCCGATATGACTCGGCATTTGCAAAAGATCGCCGAGCGGGAAGGAATACAAGCGGAAGAAGAGGCCCTGAACCTGATTGCTCAAAAGGCCGACGGCGCCCTGCGGGATGCTCTTTCTATCTTCGATCTGATCGTTACCTTTTCAGCCGATCGCCAGGTAACCTACCGGGAAACTATCCAGAACCTGCATGTGCTGGATTATGATTACTACTTTCAGATAGTAGATTTACTGCTGGAGCAGAAATTGCCCCAGGTGCTGCTGGTGCTGGATGATATTCTTCGCCAAGGCTTCGATGGGCATAACTTTATTGTGGGCCTAAACGAGCATCTTCGTAATGTGTTGGTTTGTAAAGATTCAGCTACCTTACCTTTGTTGCAGGTATCTGATACGGTACGAAATCGCTACCAGCAGCAAGCAGAACACACTCCTCTTTCGTTTTTACTCACCGCAATGAATCTAGCCGGACAGTGCGACTTGCAGTATAAAAACAGCAAAAATCAGCGATTGCACGTGGAGTTAGCACTCATTAAAATGGCTTACATTGAGTCAGCAGTTCGCTTGGCGCAGCAAAAGCCAGCATCAGAGGAAGATAAAAAAAAAGTAACCGCACCGTCAACTGATTCTTCTGAAGCTACTACTAATGAAGAAGCTACTAAGCCTCCGGCACCAGAGGGGCGCGGAGCTACTCCTATTAATCATGGGACCGCTCCCCGCTTACAAAGCACCATTCGAATTCCAAAATTAGGACAGACGCAGCCTCACCCCTCATCTAATGGAAACGGGCATGCTACTAAAACAGCCGAGGTAGCCGAATTAGATGCCGCAGTATCAGATACTATGGTGTTAGAAGAGAAGCCCGACCAGCCGGTTTCTTTAACTAGGCTAGAAGAGGTGTGGCAAGAGTTTATCAAAGAACGGCGAGCCCTAGGCAAAGAAATTGAATACGTTCTTCTGAATCAGCCAATCAAACTAGAAGAAGATGGAGTTACCATTCCACTTATCTTTATTAGTCCAATCCAGGAAGACCAGTTTAATGGGGTGCGAGCTGATTTGCTACAGCGTTTGCGTCACCGTTTGGAAAACTCACAGATCAATGTAAAAACTACGGTAATAAAAGAAGAGCAAGATCGTCGCCCCTACACTCCTTCAGAAAAGCTTAACTATTTAAGTGAGAAGCACCCGCTGTTACGAGAACTTACCCAGCGAATGGGGCTTGACCCCGATTATTAAGCGTTATATATTTCACTGCTAACTGCTTCCAGATCGTTTTGAGTCAGGGGCTTAGTAATATATTTAACCACTGCTTTATTAGTGATAATTTTGTCTACGTCTCTTCTGTCTTCAGAACTTGACAAAATAATCACTTTAGGTTTTTGCTGTATTTCGGGTGGCAATGTTTCAAACTCGTAGAGAAACATAAACCCATCCATGATGGGCATGTTGATGTCAAGAAAAATTAAGTCTGGAATTTCATTGGGAGATTGAGCATTCTCCTGGAGATAATCTAGTGCCTGTTGCCCTGAACTTTTTACGATAACCCGTTCAGCAAACTCAGTAAGTTCTATGACCCGTCGGCTGATAAAATTATCAGTATCGTTATCATCAATAAGCAACACCAAATTAATCATTTACTAAGCCATTCCGTGGTCTACTCACTTTACTATCAATTGTAAAGTTGTGTCGATATTTGCCAAATAAAAAGTATGATTCACCAAATACTGGATACACGTAATGTTTTATTCTAAATACAATAAGGAAGTAACTACGATTGTTTACTTCACAGCTGAGGGGCAGCAATCCGCAATTGTTCACCAGTTTTCAGATTAAAACTTTCCTTTTGATTCCATTCCATTAATTCCCGAATAGAAATATTGTATCGTTGAGCGATCTGATACATCGTTTCTCCAGCTTCTACTTCGTGATAACCCTTAGCGGTGGCTAATGCACTGCCCGACCCTGGAAGCAGTAGCTTTTGCCCTTCTTGAATAGAGTCATAAACTGACATTTGGTTATGTCCGGCTAATTCAGCTACCGATACACCGTACTGCCGGGCAATACTGTAGAGTGTTTCTTGGGAGCGTACTGTATGGTAGGCAGTGGCATCCTCTGTTCTGCTTTCTAACGTTAGCCTCGCATTATTCTGCTCAGAACTGTTTCGCCATGCTTGTTCAGATGCAATATCAGCATCTGATGGCTGGGCTGGTCGGTTAGCTCTCGATGAATTATTAACCGCTTCAGTAGTGGCTAATCTAGTGTCGGCCGATACAGTAGCTGTAGATTTGGGTAACTGATTTGTGGGTAATCTCCCTGGATAGCGAAATTCTGCCGCAATGGTAGTAGGACGAATGTAGCGTAACCAAAGCACCTGATAGGCTTGCAGCGGCTCCTCTTTTCGCAAGCGATTGTTTCTAAGCAGCTTGTTAAGTTTGATACCGAATCGCTGCGATACGTTCCACCAAGTTTCTCCTTCTTCAGCAACGTGGTAATGAGCGGGAGCACGGTTGTGCTTTTGTCGTAAATAATACGGCTGGCCCGAGACGATTGCTGCTTGCGGATGCCCCAGATTATTAAACTTAATAATCTTACTAGGAGCTACTCCGGTACGTTGGGATAGCAGCTTTACATCCTCCTCTTCTTTGGCAATTACCGCCGGAATACCGTTAACCAGCAATTGTTTTTTTCCGAACCAACGACGAGTTTTCATCAGAGGAAAAGCATCAGAATTAAACTCTTCCTTGCTCAACACCGCAGTAGTAGCACTTCTATTAGATTTAGCTTCAGGGGAGGTATTCTGGGTTTGGTTAGCAGCGATAGCGGGTTCGCGCGATTGTCCGCTAAAGTCAGGAACAATCGCTGGATAGGGCTTATCCTGTGGTATTTTTCTCTGCTTTAGCCAAGTGTTATAGGGTCGGAGATCGTCTTCAGTCACTCTAAATTCTTGGGCAATATCGCGCAGGGTTTTCCCACCCCCATTTTGGTACACAAAAAGTTGAACTGGTGGATTAGGATTTTTTCCTACAGCAGACTCAAAAGCAATTTTATGGGAAAGATACTTCAATACGTACCAGTGGGCTTTACCGTCTAGCCGCATCACTTTTTTGCCGTTAAAGCGTTTGTCTGCCTTCTTTAAAGCCCCACCCGGACCTTCGTAGTAGGCCATAAGCGCGTGTAGCCAGTTATCGAACAGCGCATTGTTATTTTTAAAGTAACGAGCCGCTCCGCGCGTGGCCGTAATGATATTCATTCGCTCGTCCACTGCACTGTTAATGGTTAAACCTACCTCCGCCGCCGCCGCAACCTTAAATTGCCAGTAGCCAATGGCATTAGAGCTGGAGACGGCATCGCCTACCAACGCACTTTCCTGCACTACTAAGTACTTAATATCTTCGGGCACATTCTCTTCACGTAGCACTTGCTCAATTAGTGGGAAGTACGCATCAATTCGATCTACTTTGGCGTTAAAGTATTTTTCGTAGCGAGTAAGCGCATCTACGTCCGTTTGCACTTTTTTGCGGGCAGCGGCAGTAAGTTCCAGCCGCATATCAGCGAAGAATACAACTTCCGGTACCTGAGGTGATTCAGCCTGAACGGAAAACACGAAGCTAAATATGAAGCAACCTAGAATACTTACGTTTTTCATACCCTATTTCTTTTGTGCGATCATTAGTCCGTCGCGTATTGGTAACAGAACGTTCTCTACGCGAGAATCTTGTTGAACAAATGTATTGAAATCTTGAAGCGCCTTCGTTTTAGCATCCACCTTTTTATCAGAAACCACTTTTCCGTACCACAACACATTGTCGGCAATAATGAATCCGCCGGAACGCAGCTTCTTTAGTACTAGTTCGTAGTAGCGTGGATAATTGTCCTTATCAGCATCAATAAAAACCAGATCAAACGTTTCGTTTAATGTAGGAATGATTTCCAGCGCATTACCAATTTTCGCCTCGATAGTATTTTGTAGTTCTGCTCTACGGATATATCGTTGCACCATCTCTTCCAATTCTTCATTAATATCTAGCGTAATGAGCTTACCCCCCTCTGGCAAAGCTGAGGCCATCCAGATAGCCGAATAACCCGTGAATGTACCTACTTCCAAAATGCGGTTAGGCCGAATCATGCGTATCAGCATGGCCAATATACTTCCCTGTATTGGGCCAGAAACCATTTGGGGCATTAGCACCTCCAAGTAGGTCTCTCGTCGAAGTTCGCTGAGTAAAGAAGGTTCTAAAGTACTATGCTCCTGAACATAGCTTTCCAAAGCGGTAGGTAGTAATTGCATAGTACACAAGTCTACAACAATCTGTCAGCATCGTCAATAGGCAACTGGACAAATTATAAATTTTAGTATGCATGCCTACTAAAATTCAGTATATTTGCTAGCTATGAAGAAGGAACTAACCGTAGATTATAACATAAAAACGGCTTGGCACGCGATCTACCGCATGTATAATCAGCAAGCATTAAAGAACGACTTTACTACCTCCATTGGCTACGTACTACTCAATATTGACTCTAAAGAAGGCACCCCCGCCACCAAAATTGCCCCACTGATTGGATTGGAATCGCGCAGCCTAACTCGGATGCTGAAGAATATGGAAGAGAAAGGGTTGATTACTAAGCAACCGGATTTAAATGACCGTCGGTCGGTGCGGATTGTGCTTACAGAAATGGGGCGGGCGAAGAAAGAAATATCGCGCAAAACCGTGCTGGATTTCAACAATGCCGTTCGGGCAATTATCCCTGAAGATAAGATCAACACCTTTTTCGAGGTCATCAATAGTATCAGTAAAATTGTAGAAGAAGAAATAAATCCACCTGTTGTAACCACCACATCATGAAGAAATACAACATTACCAAAGTAGCCGTACTCGGCTCGGGAGTGATGGGCTCTCGCATCGCCTGCCACTTCGCTAATATCGGCGTAGAAGCATTATTACTAGACATCGTTCCCCGCGAGCTTACCGAAACCGA
>NZ_JBARYM010000778.1:0-2853 GCF_049647865.1 Tunicatimonas sp.
CTGATAGTATCCTCGTTGGTAAATACCACTTCTTATGGGATCAAAACCAGTTCTTAAGGTATGATCTACCAGCATTTTAGCTACAGACAAAGTTTGGTCATACTCAAAATTGCCTAGTGCTTCAGAAGCGTCTAACATCAAATAAGCTGTTTCAATATCATGACCGAAAGAAACATGATCTATGTTGTAATTAGCTTCTCGGGCTGTCTGGGACGAGTCTGCGTAAGAAACTGGCTGCCAGCTGGGAGTGAAAAAGAGAGTTAAATGACCTCGCTCATTTACCATTGTGTCTCGCACTAGGTGCAACATTTCAATGAGCCGCTCTCGAACCAAGGAGTCTGGCCAAACACGATATAACTCGGTAAAAGCTTCCATTAGGTGGATACCCGCATTTTGTTCTTTATACATCCAACTAACGGGCAATTCATTACTAATTTGCTCTTCTATAGTCAGTGGATTTCCGCCTTGAGTTACTACCGAAACATAACCACGATTTTCCGAGTCATGAGCATTTTCTTCCAGCCAGAGAAAAGCGTCTTTGGCAAAAGAAAGAGCTTCCTCGGAATTATTCACCTGAGCATAAGCCGCTAAAGCATAAATTCCAAAAGCGTGGCCATATACTTTTTTGTACTTCCCCTCGCCTTCTAAAATTGGGGAACCTTCTCGATTTACTTGCCAGTAAAATCCGCCGTGAGTTTTGTCCCACATTTGGTTCTTCAAAAATTCAAAGCCTAACTTTGTAGCCGTTTGATAGAGTGTATCGTTAGGTTTCTCTTTAAGCACCTTGGAGGTAGTCCATAAGTGGCGGGCTTGCGTAACAATCATTTTATTCTGCTGTTCGGCCATCTGCCAATCGTAGGACCAATTCGCCAGATACCCTCCGTGGGTTGTATCCAAAACCCGAGGATACCAGACTGCCAGTACATCATTCCAGTTCTGGTTCACCTGCGCGTTAATAGCGTCTTGGTTCGGCACTTTAACCACCGCTTCGGTAACTTCTTCCGACTTGTCAGGCGAAGCACAGGATAGCACGATTAATGCAATAATAATGGTCGTCAGGTATCGCATAAACTACGTTGTTGCCTTATCGTGTTCAACTGGAGCAATTTCATTCTCAGTATCATCCGGCTCATCAGGTAACGGTTTTCCTCGCCAATAGGTAGCTAGCGTTGATCCGGTAATATTCATCACTGGGCCAAAAATTGCGGGTGCTAATCCTACCGTGGCTACTTTTCCCATTTCATTTGCTAATGCCGAGGCTAGTCCCCCATTTTGCATTCCAACTTCTAATGCCACAGTTCGACAATCTTGCTCGGGCATTCGGAATAATCGTGCTCCCCAGTACCCTAGAAAATATCCGGACATATTATGAAAGATTCCTGCCAGGATTAGTATGGCACCTACTTCTAGCAGATTATCTCGTCCCGCGGCGGTAATGATTGTGATGATATAAGCAATACCAAACATGGAAACGTAGGGCATCGCTTCGTCCAACCACTTAAATTTACCACTGAAGAAATGATTGAACAGGACACCAGCAAACACCGGAATGATTACGATGCGAACCATACTCCACATCATTCCTAAAACATCTACTTCAACAAGTTCACCCGCTAACCAACCCATTAAGTTAGGGGTGATAAGTGGAGCTAATAACGTAGCAATTGCGGTGAGCGTGATCGATAATGCCAAATTAGCTTTCGCCAGATATGCCATCACATTAGAAGCCAAGCCACTCGGCGAAGATCCGATTAAGATAATTCCAGCCGCAATCTCCGGTTCAATGCCTAAAACTTGGGAAATGCCAAATCCCACAAAAGGCATAATTGAAAACTGGCAAAGCACTCCAACCAATACACCCCTAGGCATTTTAATGACTCCCAAGAAATCGTTGAACCCTATGGCAGTTCCCATTCCAAACATAATCAGTTGTAGTAATGGTGTGAACAAGTTCTTTAGATCGTAACCACCAACTTCCTGAAAGTTAGCTGGATAGTACATCGCTACTGTTACCGAAGCAAAGATCACTGCCGTGAAAGAGAAACCGCGTAGTAATTCGTAGCCCCGAAATCCAATCGCCAGCAACACGAAAAAAGCAATTAGATAAGGACCCGCTTCAGTTGCATTCCCAATGATAAAGAGTACCAGGGCAGTTAATGCACTAGCTCCAGCCAAACCAAGTAGTATTCTATAAATTGAACGATGGTTCATGATTAATAACAATTAGCTATGTACAGTGAGCAGTGGAAATGATAGACCGGAAATCGGAATTAGTCGTTAATAATGGTATATAAAAGGGGGGTTGTCAGCCTTAATAGGCAGTTAGCAACTAGTAACTATCTGTAGTAATTGATCATTGCTAACTGCTCTTAGTTCATTAGTATTAACTCCACTGTCGGTCCGCCGAGTCTATCGTATTCCATTCGTCGGTAGGAGCAAAATATTTGGTACCTTTCTTCATGTGTTCTTTTACCACATCTTCATTTAATTCCACTCCTAAACCAGGCTTATCTGGTACAGTTACATGACCTTCTTGTACAATGGGTTTATCAATTCCCGTTACTAAATCTTCCCACCAAGGAATATCTACCGAGTGGTGCTCAAGCGCAATAAAATTTTGAGTTGCTGCGGCGCAATGTACATTGGCCATGAGTGAAACAGGGGTTCCAGCGAAGTGCATCATCATCGGAATACCATTTTCCTCCGCATAATCACCAATCTTTTTCGTTTCTAAAATTCCTCCTGAGGAAGCTAAGTCGGGATGGATCATATCAATAGCCCGTGCATCAATCAGTTTAACGAATTCTTCTTTGAGAAATATATCTTCACCGGTGAGTGTAGGAGTGTTAATAG
>NZ_JBARYM010000779.1:0-3466 GCF_049647865.1 Tunicatimonas sp.
AATTTCCTCTTATTGGAGCGGGGGGCGCATCGAAGATCGTACCCTCTTGATTAGCGATTGTTTTCACATCAGCCCAGTACTGGTAAGCCTCTGGAGTAATAGAAAACTGGTAGATATTCACGTAGTAGCGAATAGAGAAGGCATACTGAGGACGGGTGTCATCAGTTGCTACCAAAAACTTGCTAAGTTGGTTAGTTGCCGTATTCTCACTGCTGAATAAGGTGATGTTTTGCGTATTAGTAGTTTCGGTAATAAAGCAAGTGCGACGGGGTATAAACGGACCACAATCTGGCTGTATAACGGCATAAGTAACGTCATATAGCCAGCGAAAATAGGCATTTTGGTCTTGTCGTTTGGTTGGCGTATCTACGTAAACGTTAATCAATATATCTTCGGTAGAGTTTCCTTGCTCGGAAACGATCGTTTCCACTCCGGTTTCAAAGTAGGCGCTATCCGCTTGAATTAACCGGGGCATTGTTTGAGGTTGCGATTGGTAGGTTTGGCCATCTACCTGATTCTCAATATAATACGTACGTCCTGGCTCTCCCCGTACTACATCCCCATTGACTTGATAGACACCAGGTCTTACTGAAAAGTAATTCTCTAGCTGGCCCTGATTGTCATAAATAGTAATCTGAGCATCCTGTATCAGTTCAGGGGGTTCTCCAAACGCAGATGTGCGGGATAGCTTCAATTCATAAGGGCCATCCGACTGATCAATGAGACCATCAACCACTAATAATTCTACCGGTTCATCGGGAGTAAAGCTAAAAGGTTCTATACAACCGCTGCTGAATAGAAGTAGTATTAAGGCCAGTATGGATAATCTTGTGCTCATCATATCAAAACTCAAAATTATAAGTAATTGAGGGAAAAGCACTTCCTAGTACCGATAGTTTGAAAGCGTTGTTCGTACTCTGCAAATCTCTTCTGAAGAAGACTGAAAAAGCATTGTTTCGGGAATATAAATTGTAGACTGAGAACGTGAAACTACCCTTAAGAAACTTACGCCGTACAATATTACTATTGATCGTGTAAGAGACATCCAGTCGATGGTAATCAGGAATTCTAAACTGGTTTCTTTCCGAGAAATGAGGTACTACGGTTGTTCCTAACTGATAATCAGCTACCGGAGCCGCAATAGGTCGACCGGTGTTGTAGGTAAAGTTAAAGGAGAAAGTGCTTCGGCGACTCGCTTGAACACTTAGGGAAAGGTTAAGATTGTGCGGCTGGTCAAAGTTAGCGGAAAACCATTCGCCCTGATTGATAGATTCTTCGGAAGTAGCTCCAGCTACCCTACTTAACGAGCGAGAATAGGTGTAAGAGAGCCAGCCGGTTGTAATACCCTTCATCCTTTTTATAGATAATTCAGCTCCGTAGGCTCTGCCAATGCCGGTAAGCGTCTCGGTTTCAATATACGGATTAAGGAGTAATTGAGGAAGGTCTTTATATTCTACCACATTCTGAATGTCTCGGTAGAAAACCTCCACGGAGGTTTCCCACATATTATTTCGGAGGTTCTGAAAATAACCAGCCGAATAGTTATGCGCGCTCTGGGGCGGAATATAGTCAGTACTAACCTGCCATATATCTACCGGAATAGCTGCCGTAGTGTTAGAGATCAAATGAAGATACTGATACAGCCGGTTGTAGCTCAGTTTTACTGAACTGTTAGCGGTAAGGTTAACCTTCATCGATAGCCGAGGTTCCCAACCATTGTATGTCCGAATAATCTCTCCCGAGTTATAGCGGGTAGAATCTACGATGGTGCCTGGCTGACGAGGAACATTAGGCGCGTATGAATAGACAGTCGACGGGCCGATCTGCTGATACAAAGAATATCGTAATCCTAGCCCCAGAGAGATTCTATCGTTCAGCGCAAATTCATCGTTAATGTAACCAGCAAACTCTTGTCCGTCATCTTTTTCTATTTCTTGGGGGCTTATTTCTGACAAACTTCCTCGCTTTTCTAAAACCTCAGGCAGCGAAACGTAGCGGATCCATTCAAACCCAGCGTTGATATCGTGCCGCTCAAAGGGAGTGAGAAAAAAGTTCTGTTTTACTTTGTAGTAGGTTGGTCCATTTTGCAGTGTAGAAGCCTCGGCCCCTTCCGGTATATACGACTCATTAACTGTACTTCCGTAGCCAACCACTAACGAAGAGGATACGTTGGGTGAATATATTTGATTCCAGGTAAAGTTCAGCGTTTGAGCACCCCACGCAAACCCAAACTGGTCGGAATAGCGAAAATTATCAAAGCTTCGGTAGTACGATAAGGCTAGCGAGCTACCGCTACCGTAACGATGGGTGATTTTAGCGTTTAGGTCGTAGAAAAATGCTGCACTTTTCTTTAAGTCAGGATTCCGCATAGCGCGCAAAATCCAGTTAGAGTAAGAAGACCTTGCTCCAATTAAAAAAGAAGTCTTATCTCGAACAATAGGTCCTTCCAATAATAAGCGGCTAGCAACTAAGCCTATTCCCCCGGTGCCCTTAAATTCATCGTAATTATTCCCTTTCAACTTCACATCCAATACCGATGATATTCGCCCCCCGTACTGCGCCGGTATAGAACCTTTATACAGCACTACTTCCCGAATAGCGTCCGAATTAAATACGGAGAAAAAACCTAACGCGTGGGAAGCATTAAAAATTAGCGCTTCATCCTGCATGATTAGGTTCTGACCAATTGAGCCTCCTCTTACATTAAACCCAGTGGCCCCCTCGCCCACCGTGCTAACTCCCGGCAGGGTCAACAGACTCTTAATAACATCTGTCTCGCCCAAGAAGGCGGGTAGCTGCTTAATTTGCTGAATACTAAGGCGTTCTACGCCCGCCTGAACTGAGGCGACATTACTATTGTCGGATTCATCCCGGACAATAACTTCATCCAACTCAAAGGCTTCAGGCAACAGTTGTATATTCCATGACTGGCTGCTGAGTATTCGAACGTACTGCGACATAGGTTCATAGCCCACAAACCTAATCTGGGCTAAATAAACCCCCGAAGGAGCAGTCAGGCTAAACTTTCCTTCCTCGTTAGACACTAAAGAAACATCTAGCTCTTCAATATATAGCGTAGTGCCCGGCAGCACTTCACCGGTTACTGCATCGGTTATTTTTCCGAAGATAGCGACGGTTCCGCTGGGGGGAATTTTAGCTGAATCTCCTAAGGTAAGGATCTCGTATTCTGCCGGCCCCGTATTTTCAGGTACTTGGTTCTTATTAATAAAGTATTCCTGCGTAAACTCCTGCGTGAGTTCCTTCTCTGGAGCAATAATAATTGCGTAGTTGCTGTAAGATATGAAACTCAGGCTCGTTCCTTGCAGTAGCTGATTCAATACCTCCGGAAGCGGAGTTTGCTGAAACTGTACATTAAACGTGTCGGCCGGAATCCAGTCTGCTTTGTAGTAAAAATCTATCGGATAGTTCTCATCGATAGTAGTTAGAACTTGGATTAGCGAAGCAT
>NZ_JBARYM010000780.1:0-11896 GCF_049647865.1 Tunicatimonas sp.
GTTCGAATAAAGTTCCTCGTTGGGTTTCTTCGTGTAGTTTGGTTAGTTCGCGAGAAACTGCTGCTAACCGCTCGGTGCCTAAGTACTCGCCTAATTGTTGTAAGGATTTTACCAATCGATGGGGAGATTCGTAGAGCACAATAGTTCTTGTTTCTTCTGCCAGTTGTTTCAGTCGAGTTTGCCGCCCTTTTTTATGCGGTAAAAATCCTTCAAATACAAAGCGATCGGTAGGTAAGCCTGAATTAACTAGAGCAGGAATTAGTGCCGTTGGGCCGGGTAGACATTCTACCTCAATTTCCTGTTTCAAACATTCTCGTACCAGCAAAAAACCCGGATCAGAAATTGCCGGGGTTCCAGCGTCACTAATAAGGGCCATGCGTTCGTTCGCTAATCGCTTTACCAAACCTTCTACTGCTCGATGTTCATTGAATGCATGATAGCTGTGCATTGTGGTACGAATATCAAAATGCTTCAGCAATCTACCCGATGTACGCGTGTCTTCCGCTAAAATTACATCCACTTCCTTCAGAATGCGTAACGCCCGCAACGTAATATCTTCCAAGTTTCCAATAGGAGTAGGGACCAAAAACAAAGCGGCAGTTTCTTGCACAGGTGCTTACTTAGCTAGCTTATCAATCTCTTCGGCTAATTTGTGATCTTTATCGGTCACCACATCTCCGGCATCATGGGTGTTTAGCTCAAAGCTAACCTGATTGTAAACATTCGTCATAAACGGGTGATGGTTCATTTTTTCGGCCACAATAGCCACCCGGCTCATAAAGCCAAAGGCTTCCACAAAATCTTTAAACTCAAAGGATTTCTTTAGTTTGTTGTCTTCTTCTTGCCACATAGTAATCAGTTAAAAATTGATAGCGCTCGGCGTCCGATGGATAATTGATAATTAGCAAAGTATAACTTTACATTTTTTATATCAACCTTTGTTATCCCCCAAAGGTTGCCAGCGAATTTATTCTCGAAGCTGGAAGGTAGCCATCACCGGCAGATGATCGCTAAGCGACCAGTTACGTTGATCTGGACTGGGGACAAATAGACCCTCGTTTAGCGTGGTTGACGAGGTTTTCAATAGGCTTGCTAAATTCTTGCTCAATAGTAAATAGTCAATTCGGCGGTAAGGCACTAATGTATTTTCGCCCAGTTCGTCCATCTTGGTAAAGCCACTCCCGTGCTTGAGTGAATCGTAAGAATCTACTAAACCTAACTCCATCCAGCGATTATACTCCCCATCAAACGGGCGATGATTAAGGTCGCCCGCGACAATAACCAACGATTGCTGAGCCATATCTTGCTTTAAATAAGGCGATAAGGTGTTAATCTGCTTACGACGAGTTTCGGAGCGTTTACGAGGCGCTAGCTTAAAGCCGTAAACAATAAAGCTTTGATTCTGAAAACTAAGCGTAATTCGTCCCCAATGGTTAAATAAGTTATCTGTATCCAGACCCTTTCCTTCAATGCAGTAATCGACGCTATCAACGGTGATCTGATCATCTACTATGAGCAAGCCTACTCGATTTGTTTCTTGATAGTCAGAGCATTTCATTGGATAGAATCGATACGAACTGCCCATCGCTTGCACCAAAGTATCGTACAAGTTGGGCTGGCCGCCTGGCTCCTGAATGACCAGTACGTTGGGCTGATATTTACTAATTTCTCGCCCAATCGTGCGGAACCGCTGAGCTACAGTTTTACCGTCGGGCTGACCGTAGCCTCGTCCACTTCTTAAATTATAGGTAATAACTCGCAACTCAGCAGTAGGCTGGCTGCTAAGTAATTCAGGGATCAGCAATACAATAAAAATTGCCAATAATTTCCAGCTATTAAGCGTACTGTTCACACTTACAAAGCTAATACACCTTCAATCTGATGGGCTTCTTTGTATTTTTCTATTACATCTTCGCTCGAGCGCATCATAATTTTGGCTGTCACACTTGTGTAACTTCCTTTGCTCGATTGCTTGGTTGTTAAATTATTTTTGGGAAACAGCGCGAATACTTCGCTCTCTTTTCCGGTGGGTACAATGAACTTGAACATATATAACGAAGGCCAGTCATGTTGCTGATCGAGCTTCGATTTGAATGATTCTATATCTAGTTTAGGTAACATAGCTTATAAATTCAGGTGCGAAAAAATTATAAAAATAAGCAGTCGGGTAGACGTCCCGTAATGCTTCGGTGTAAGAAACGCCTTATGCCGTAAAGAGGTTTCCGGAAGGAGTTCAGAAAAAAGAACAGTACTGAATAATGATGACTAAGAAGTGGTTTGCTGAGAGCTAGGTACGCCTTCGGCGGTAGTTTCACCGTGAAATTTGTGCGCTACAAAGTCCAAGTAAGCTAAAGTTACTTCTAAATCCTCACGTGAAGTATTAGGGTTAATCGTACACATGCGTAATACGGTTCGCCCGCGAATGATCGTAGAAGAGAGAACAATTCCCTGCTCATCCATAATATGATCGGCTAGTCGTAGGTTGATAGTATTCTGCAATTCGGTAGATATTGAATCGGGAGCAAATCGGAAAGTAATAATTCCCAATTGCGGGGCAGTCATTACTTCCCAATGGGGCAATTCTTCTAAGATAGCAGCTACCTGGTTGGTTAAAGACATTGTATACTGAATAGCTTGACGAAAAGTACCCAAACCGTAGTGTTTAATAGACATCCAAAGTGGTAGTGCCCGAAAACGCCTTGATAGCTGTAATCCCTTATCAGCAAAATTTCGGTACCCTTCGGTCTCTTTTAAATAAGAAGCCGATGTTTGGAAAGCATTCCGTAAGTGTTCGGAATTTCTAACTAAGATACCGCCTATATCATATGGTTGATAAAGCCACTTATGAGGATCAATAGTAAGTGAGTCGGCTAAATTCATGCCGTGTAGCGCTTGTCTACCTTCTGATGCTAGCCAAGCGGCCCCACCGTAGGCAGCATCTACGTGCATCCAGCATTGCTCCTGGTAGCAAATGTTTCGTATTTCTAATAGCGGGTCCACTGCTCCCGTATTGGTAGTTCCTGCGTTAGCAATAACGCAAAAGGGAACTTTTCCCACTTGTTTATCAAATTCAATCTGAGCTTGTAAATGGCTAATACTAAGCTGATGCAATTCATCTGTTGGCAGAATAACTAACTGCTCCTGAGAAAAACCCAAGATTTTTAGTGCCTTAAAATTAGATTTGTGGGTTTGATCACTACAGTAAATTACGGCTTTAGAACGATCTTCTTCCAGCAATACTTCTCGGGCAGTAGCTAGCCCAATAAGATTAGCCGCAGAACCACCCGAAGTAAGAACCCCTCCAGCTGATGGTCCCATATCCATTTCTTGCGTTAACCAATGTATCACTAACCGTTCAATTTGGTTAGCCGCGGCACCGGCCCGCTCTATTCCCGAAAATACGTTATAACCACTAGCTAGCGTATCGGCCATCACACTAATGAAATTGCTAGGCCCAGGTACCCATGCAAAGAATCGAGGGTGATTCAGATACATGTTGTTGGGAAAGATATCTTCCTGAGCTTTAGCGAGTATTTCATCAAAAGCCTTTCCCTTCTTAGGAATATCTTCATCGAACAGTGAAGTGATCTCACTAACATTTTTGTGTCCTCCGGCTGGCTTTTCACCCAACGTTTGATAGTGGTTAACAAGTGTATCGATTACCTGATAACCTATCCGGCGCATTTCTTCTTCAGGTAATTGAAAAAATGATTCTTGCATTGTTTTAATCTAACCCTATAGAGCTTTGTAGTAAGCTACACAGCTTTTAACTGTATTAATAGTACTAAACACTGCTTGTTCTTCGTATTGGAAATCTTGGTAGATAATTTCATCTACGTAAGTATAGCCTAGCGAATTTTTAACCATATGTTGAGAAACAGCTCCGGTCGCTTCGCACACAGTAGCCTTATATCCTCTTTCTCTAGCTATATCTTCGGCAAAGCTAATGAGACGCTGGGCAAATTGCTGCCGAGCGTACTGCGGATAAATTCCGCACATAAACATATGCAAGTGTGAGCCAGGAATTACATTATGCAACTGAGCAAAACGCTCACCTAAAGTTTCTAATAATCCAGCGATAGGGCCAAACTTTTCAGAAACGTGCTCTAGCCCAGTAGGGGGAGGAGAAGCATAATCTTCGCAGATTAATGCTCCTACTACTTCATCTGTATCAGTCACCGCCACTACCGACAACTGGTCGATAGCTGCCTTTTGAATAAATAGTTGAGCGAAGTAACTAAACTCCTCCTCACTGATAGCCAATGCTTCCGACATAGGTTCACCTTTAGTAAACGTTGTAGAAATGCAATGTGTAGCAGCTACTACGTGCTTGGGCTCTAGTGGCTTAAGAATGATTTTCCGGGTTTTTTCGGCAATATTCATGCTTGTACCTATGTTATTTTCCAAACCAAGCGTAAGCCGAGGCTGAACTTGTGAACTTTTCTACTTGCAAAAGCGATACAAATTTCTTTCCTAGTGCCACCGAATTACTAAACTCTCCGAAAGCACTCTCCGGTACAATTACTGCTATCTTCTCTACACCACCTTCTTTTAGCATTTCGCTCCAGTGCTCATCTACCCATTTAGCGATTTTAACGGTTCCTCCTTTAAATTGAGAAATATCTGCAACAATCTCAGTGATCTGATGCTTCTTTGCTAAGTTTAGAATATCAGAAAAACCTTTCTTTGCCTCTTCGTCTAGAATGTGACCTTTCCACTGATACATCAACACATTTTTATCCGAGTCAATCTCAGCGTACAATTTCGGTTCATTAATTGCCGCTACTACTTCTTTGTTCATTGTGCTCATCCTAACGTAAATTTTAAAGTGATAAAAATCAAATGACTATGGTGCAAAAATAGAGTAGCATTCTGTAAGAACCTTCATTAAAATGAGAGTAATAGTACAATACAAAGGAGCACTATGTTTTGTAGAAAAGCACTATACGGGAAGGGCGATTAGTAGCCAGAAATGGGTATGAATGGTAGCTTAGTAGCGGTTCATACTCATTGTACTGTATTGTAGGTTAAGAATAAATCTTCTGAAAATAGTACTAAAGAAAAGGTTATATTACTGCTAAATACTCATCCGAAGTACTACTTCCAGGCTTGTCTTTACTATCTCGCCCATTGATTGGCAGCGAGAAAAGTTGGTTGATTGATAAAAGTCAGTTAAATCTTGCTTTAGTTGAGCTACATTCTCTGGTGAAGATAATGTATCGTGGGCCATAGTATGCATTAGATGCTGAATTTGATAGCGAGATGAACGAACCCGCGTGGCCATAAGTGCATGCTCTTCGGTCTGGTACTGCCGTACTGACTCAGAAGTCATTAACTTTAACCCTACCTGAATAATGGGGTTGTTCTGCTTGAAGTACCGAGGCATGTAAATGGTTCTGTGCCCCTCGTAAGACTGCTGGTCAAAATCAATAGCACGAATCCGGTAATGAAGCTCGTCGAAATCGGGTGTAACATCTATTACAAAATTAGTGGCGTGCATATCGCCTAATAAGCGAACAAAGCAGCGTTCGTTAAACTTAACAAACTCTTTGGCTAGTCGGGTAAGGTTTTGAACACCATCATGTAATTGATCCTGGAAAAAGCGATCGCCCGGAATACCAGCAACATGTTCCTCAATTAATGTTTGATTAGCTACTAAATAGCTTATTCGATTAGGAGAAAGAATGTGCTCCAATTCTAAACCGTAAATGCGAGAAGCATCGGCATGTTTAATATAAAAGTAATCGAAGTTATCATTAATACGGTTAACAATTCTCACCCGGAAGGGGCGAGTATTACCATAAATGCATAAATCAACCCGGTCTACGTATAGGTGCTCCATTACTGATACATCTCCGTCAGCCTTCAGAATAGAATAAATCATCTTAAGAGCATAATAGATTCGATCCATATCATGCTGTGGATACAATACGGTTACCCATAGTGTGTCTTGATTAAATTTATCGTAGAGTGGAATTGTGTTATTGTACCGTCCTAGATCTTGGTACGTAATGGGCACTGTAGTTAAACGAGCATGTTCTTGCAAATAACTATGCAGAACCTCACTAATAGGATAGGTTTTCTTCTTACGAGAGATTCTCGGCATAGGCTATTGGATTAAAAAGGAAGGCTGTAACGATAAATTCCGAAAACAAGCGATTGAAATTGATAAAATACAGCACTCTAATCTTACAAATCGAAGAATTACAATATTCGCAATTATTTAGTCTTTTTTTAAAAAATTGTTGAACGGGAGTATGCTCTGTGGCTCACCTTTTTACGCAGTCAATAATCCGTTGTATAATCCTTTACGAAACACCTTATTTTTTGCGTTTCATTCATTAAAAAGGTAGTTTTTTTAAAAATTACTCAACAATCTATTCAATAACTGCGTATATTTGCAGTGAACAATTGATCAAGCGTTCAAAATTGTAAGTTAATTAAACACTGTAAGTTAGACCACGAAAAGCAAAACAAGAATGAAAATGATTAAAGAAACATTAATGATTGCGGCCACATTTCTACTAATAGTAGGTAATGTGTTAGCTGCTGGTGATACCGATACTAAAATTAGTGTCACATCACTAGAAAACGAAAGTAAGAAGGCCCTAATTCGGGTAGCTAGTGTTGGCTCGTCTGAACAAGCTACACTACGCATTAAGGATCAGAATGGCCACACGCTGTACCGCGAAACGCTTACTGGCGAGGAAGCCTACATGAAGAAGTACGATTTCTCTCGTCTGCCTAATGGTGAGTACGTTGTAGAAGTTCGTACGGCCAATGGCACTACCCAAGAAGCTTTTTCGCTTACTGAAGGCACAACGCAGGCTGTATACTTCAAGCCAGCTATTAAAGTAGAACCTCAGAAAGTAAGTGTAGTTTTTAAGAACCAGATTAATTCACCGGTTTCTCTAAAGCTTTACGATCAAGATGGCCGAGTACTTTTTGAGGAGCGAGTAGCCTCTCAGGAGAAGTTTGCTAAAGGGCTTAACCTATCCAAACTAAGCCGAGGACAATACTCTCTAGCCATTCTGGGTGACAACTATGTATACACTAAAAGTATTGATCTGAAATAAGGCGGTTTGCCGAGGCAATCTTGCCGGGCAACAGTTGCTCAACGATTATAGATTTTTTGTTAGGTTGTTGTATTGGTGCAGGCTCCTTCGGGAGCTTGCATTTTTTTATTCAGTACCTACACTAGTAATTACCTCATAGGGGATACTACTTCTCTCCAAAATTCTTATTTTTGCCAACCCATTTTAGGGCTTCAGAAGGTACGCATCCTAATAAGCGCCGCCTTCTTTTTTATTTAATAGTGTTGGTATGAAAATATCCATTAACTGGCTTCAAGAATTTATTAATCTCACAGTGCCACCCGAAGAAATTGCTGATAAACTCACTCTATCGGGTCTAGAGGTAGAAGGCTTAGAGAAATTCGATCAGATCACAGGCGGTTTAGAAGGCTTAGTCATTGGTGAGGTGCTTTCGGTTCAGAAGCATCCTAACGCCGACCGGCTTAGCATAACCCAAGTAACTGTTGGCGAAGCCGAGCCACTGCCCATTGTCTGTGGGGCTTCTAACGTAGCCGAAGGGCAAAAGGTGATTGTAGCAAAAGTAGGAGCTACGCTTTATCCCACCGCCGGTGAGCCGTTTGCCATCAAAAAATCAAAAATCCGGGGTGAAGTGTCGCAGGGAATGATCTGCGCCGAAGATGAAATCGGGCTAGGCACTCAGCACGATGGCATTATGGTACTTGATACTCAACTACCCAATGGCACCTCTGCTGCCGATTACTTCGGATTGGTATCGGATCAGGTGTTGGAAATTGGCCTCACTCCCAACCGGGCCGATGCGGCTTCCCACTTAGGTGTAGCTCGCGACCTAAAGGCATTGTATCACCAACCTTTAACAGTACCTAATGTAGAAAACTTCTCGGTAGATAATCGGAATCTACCCATAGAAGTAATCGTAGAAAACACGGAAGCCTGCCCGCGCTACTCGGGTTTAACCATAAGTGGAGTAACTGTACAAGATTCGCCCGACTGGTTAAAGGCTCGCCTCCGGTCTATTAACCTGTCACCAATTAACAATGTGGTTGATGCGACCAATTACGTATTGCACGGACTGGGTCAACCTATGCACGCCTTCAATGCAGATGCAATTGCCGGAGGAAAGGTACTTGTAAAAACGCTACCGGCGGGTAGTACCTTCACCACGCTAGATGAAAAAGAGCGAAAGCTACTAGCACAGGACCTGATGATTTGCAATGCCGAAGAAGGTATGTGTATTGCCGGAGTGTTTGGCGGAATTAAATCCGGAGTGAAGGAAAGCACCCGAAATATATTTCTGGAAAGTGCCTACTTCTCGCCGGAGTACATTCGGCGCACCGCTCAGCACCACGGTCTAAAAACCGATGCCTCATTTCGCTACGAGCGAGGTACAGACCCCAACATTACAGTTTACGCCCTAAAAGTGGCGGCTTTGCTAATAAAGAAGATTGCCGGAGGGCAAATATCTTCGGATATAGTGGATGTGTATCCTAATGCTATTGAACCGTTTCGGGTAGCGGTACAGTATAAGAACGTAGATCGCCTCATTGGAAAAAAAATTGACCGCGAGGAAATTACCGCGATACTACAGCAACTTGAAATAGAAGTAATAAAAAAAAATGAAACCAGTATTACCGTATTGGTGCCGCCCTACCGGGTAGATGTACAGCGAGAAGCCGATATCATTGAAGAACTTTTGCGAATACACGGTTATGATCAGGTAGAAGTAGCTGCGCACTTGAGTACCGATTATATCGCTCATTTTCCCGAAATTGATGACCGTAAGCTACAGTTGCGGCTCAGTGAAATGTTGATCGGAAATGGATTTTATGAAATAGTCACTAATTCACTTACTAAACCCACGTATGTTCAAGAAGCAACCGCCGTTTCGCTGTACAATCCGCTGAGCGAAGACCTCAATGTTATGCGTCAGCACTTGCTATTCTCTGGGCTGGAAGTGATCGCACATAATATTAATCGTCAGCAAAAAAATCTTAAATTTTTTGAGTTCGGAACAACCTATCGCCACCAGAATGGTAAGTATTTGGAAGCAAAGGAGTTAGTTGTTTTTATGACCGGATCGGTACAAGCCGAAAGTTGGATGGCACCCACCGAGCCAGTATCTTTTCATCATTTGTCCTCGCATATTCAAATAATTTTTAATAGGTTTGGTATCACTGGTATGGTTCAGGAACCCTTGAACGACCCATTTTTTAGCTACGGGTTACAGCTTGTTTATCAAGACAAAGTAGTAGCCAAACTCGGTAAGGTTGACTCCAAAACAGCTGATTCAGCCGAGGTAAAACAGCCCGTTTTTTGCGCTGTAGTGCAGTGGTTGGTGCTTGTAGAGAAGTTGAGAAGCATCTCAACTAAAGAGCGAACAATTTTTCAGGAGATTTCTAAATTTCCTGAAGTTAGAAGGGATTTGTCTTTAGTATTAGACCAGGAAGTAGCATTTAGTGAAGTAGAGAAGGTTGCGAAGGCTAAAAGTAATAACTTAGTCAAGCGTATCAATGTGTTTGATGTATACGAAGGCGAACCACTGGGGAAAGGAAAAAAGGCCTACGCCCTTAGCTTTGTCTTACAAGATCAACACAAAACATTAACCGATAAAATTATTGATAAAACAATGAAAAGGCTTATGAATCAATTTGAACAGGAACTTCGCGCAGAAATTCGCAAATAGTCCATTAGTCACGCTATTAGCTAGGCGGACTAGCAAGCGGGCACTCCACTACTTTCTTAACCAAAACCAAACTCTGCTAATACGTCCGTCTGCATGCCCCATCCAACTACACTCTCGTCTGAAATTGTAACTTTAGAAAGGAAAATCGATCTATTCCTTGACCAGCATACATCATTGCAGGAACAGCTTCAGCAAGCAAAACAAGAAAACGAAGAGCTAAAGCTAGCGCTGAATTCTAAAGAAGAAGAATTGGAGCGTTTTAAAAAATCAATTAAAATCAGTAAACTTGCTCAGTTGACAGTAGCTGATCACAGCGAAACTACTGAAGTAAAGCGTACTATTAACGAGTACATCAAGAAAATTGATAAATGCATTGCTCATTTGAGCCAGTAAAGCACGTTTTCATGGAGGCACTATCCATAAAAATAAAAATTGGGGACCGAGAGTATCCTATGCGGGTAGATCCCGAAGACGAAGAACGTATTCGCCAAGCGGGTCGAATGCTGAACGAAGAAATTCAGCGTTACCGGCAGAGCTACAATACTACCGACAAGCAAGATCTGCTGGCAGTAGTGGCGTTCGATGCGTTTTTAGAAAAATTAGAATACCAAACCCAGCAAGCCGACACAGAAAAGGTAATTGTTGATAAGATTGGTCGTTTAAACCAACTTATTAGCCAAGCTATGTCATAGTGCTAAATTCGGGACAGCCTTAGAAACTGTCTAATGTATATACCCTTCGTTAATATTCGCTCATCGGCAGCGTAGTTAGGCTACTGTCTGTAGTATCCACATCTAACTATATCATCATGGGTGAATTAAACATAATACCTTTACTGATTACCATAATTGCCTCTCTTGGGGCCGGTATTTTTATCGGTTCGCTGCTTTCTAAGCGGAAATCTGATACTAAAGAGAATCAGTTAAAAGACCGGGAAGCGGCTCTTCAACAGCAAGAGACTACCACACAGGCCAAAGCCGACATTATTATTAAAGATGCTAAAAGCAAGGCTGAGGCTATTAAAAAAGACAAAATCCACGAAGCTAAAGAGAAGTTTTTGAAGCTAAAATCAGAATTTGAGGAAGAATCTAATCGGAAGAAAAACATCCTGATTACCAATGAAAACAAGCTCAAACAGCGTGACGCTCGGTTGAACGAACAGGCAGAAAACCTTCGTAAGCAAGAGCATCAATTGAAGGAAAAAGAAGAAAGTCTGGAAACTCAACGAGAGGTTACTAGAAAAAAACAGAGCGAATTAGAAAAAGTGCATCAGCAAAAAGTAGCTATTCTGGAGAAAGTATCTGGGCTATCAGCCGATGATGCTAAACAGCAACTTATAAAGAGCCTAGAAGACGAAGCTAATACCCAAGCTACCGCCCTTATCAAAAATATTATAGAAGAAGCCAAACTTACCGCCACCAAAGAAGCCAAAAAAGTAGTACTAGGCACCATCCAGCGTACCGCCACCGAACACGCCATCGAGAACTGCGTATCGGTTTTCAACATTGAAAGCGACGATGTAAAAGGAAAAGTAATTGGCCGGGAGGGGCGAAACATTCGGGCACTGGAAGCATCTACCGGGGTAGAAATTATTGTGGATGATACTCCCGAAGCCATCATTATTTCCGGTTTTGATCCGATACGCCGCGAGATTGCTCGCCTTTCGCTGCACCGATTGGTTATCGATGGTCGGATTCATCCCGCGCGTATTGAAGAAGTAGTGGCTAAAACCACTAAAAATATCGAAGAAGAAATTGTGGAGACCGGCGAACGTACGGTGATTGACTTAGGAATTCACGGCCTACACCCGGAACTAATTAAAATGATTGGTCGAATGCGCTTCCGCTCGTCTTACGGACAAAACTTGTTACAGCACTCCCGCGAGGTAGCCAACCTCTGCGCTACCATGGCTTCTGAATTAGGCATTAGCCCAAAATTAGCAAAACGTGCCGGTCTGTTACACGATATTGGAAAAGTGTGGCCCGAAGAGCCGGAGCTGCCCCACGCATTGCTAGGTATGAAGCTTACCGAAAAGTACGGAGAGCATCCCGATGTATGCAATGCTGTGGGAGCCCACCACGACGAAATAGAGATGACAGCAATCATCTCCCCAATTGTGCAATCCTGCGATGCCATTTCGGGTTCTCGTCCGGGAGCTCGC
>NZ_JBARYM010000781.1:0-2305 GCF_049647865.1 Tunicatimonas sp.
TGAATTTTGCGATGATACAAGGCACTTTTGAGATACGTAGCAACGCTACGAAACGAAAAAGTAACGCGGTAGTAGTCCAAAAGACATGTTTGTAGCTTGAAGAAACTAATTCAAACAACTTCTAATACTCCAGTAACATACAAAAGGTTAAAGAAGGCAGAACCCTTCCGTCTATCATCCGCATTATTTGGGGAGTGGACTAATAAATTTGCTGCCTGATTATCTATTTTACACAACATACCCATGAAGAAGTTAACTAATCTAAAGTTAGGAATAGGAGTGCTGTTCCTATTATTTACTATACAAACTGGCTTCGCCCAAGATTTCTGCACCTGCAATTTAGTGCGGGAAACCGAGTGGGATAGCGATACACTCATCTATAGTGCCAATCTGACAGTATTTTCAGAATCCAGCGTACGCGAACTGTATTTTGCTATTGCCCAGGATGAAGACCAAACGTACTACATCCAGAGCAATGTGAGCTCTAAACTGTACATATTTTCCAAAGCTGACCATAGTGTCTCCGATCAGTGGGGCGAGTTTGGTCGGGCGGTGAGCTTACGAAAAGCTATTTTAGAGATTATTGGCGAAGATATGTTTCGAACTCAATGCCAAGGTGTGTACCTAGATAAGCGCACCTACGATTTTTCTTCTGTCCTTACGTATCTCGCTCCAACTATAGCAGATAAGTAGCCTCATTCAAGGTTTTATATAAAGTTGAACATACAAATAGTAAAGGCGATCGCGTTTATACTGAGGTTATACATTGTATAAAGATAGCGATGTATGAAAAGTACTGCACAAATAATGATATTAAGTTTGTTAATTTGCTCGACTGCTTGTAATGAACCGATGTTCGGATATAAGTATAGCACAGGCAGCCTCCCTACAACGCCAATTAGCTTATCGGACTTTAATACTGAATTTGATGACTACAATTCCACCGCTCCAAGTTTAGGAGAACTGATACCGTTTTGCTTTTCTACCAACAGAGGTAGTAATGGCAGTAAATATGATATTATTTATCAGCCTATGAATGTAAACTTTGATAAGACATTAGGAGAATTAAAGGTTACCAACGAATATGCAAATTGGGAAACGAGGAGGGAGGATTATGATATAATTCAAAAAGGACTTTTCAAAATAAAAACTAATAGGAATGAATTTGGGCCAAACTTAGTAGCTGAATATAGCTCAGATGAATATAACTTTACATTGTTGTATTCATCTGACATAACTGGAAACTCTCAAATAAACTTCATTTCCAATATAACCAACGAAGATTTTTCAGAACCTAAGGAGGTGGCATTCTTAAATTCTGATTTTGAAGATATGTACCCTACTTTCAATACTGATAAATCTAAGATTTACTTTTGCTCCGACCGAGATGGGAAGAAATTTGATTTTTATTATGTTAATGTAAATCCAGGAGCGGATACTGAATCGCTATTATCTGAAAACGTAGACTATGAGATTCTAACAGATCATTTTTTGTCAAGTAGCTCCGATGACAAATGCCCTTTCATTTTTGAGGACAAAATGGTTTTTGCATCTAATAGAGACGGTGGATTCGGGGGGTATGATCTGTATTATAGTAATCTAGAGAACGGAGAGTGGGGTGAACCAATCAACTTCGGTGAAAAGATTAATACCGAGTCTGATGAATACCGACCAATATTAATCAATGAAGGAGTATCGAGAGAACAGACAATGATGGTGTTTTCGTCGGATAGGCCAGGAGGTTTAGGTGGATTTGATTTATACTATGTTGGAATAGAAAGCGAATAAATAGTATTTCTGCTATTTGCCGATGATCATTCTAGCCCCTCGGTTAGTCAAAATAATAACTTTCGGATTTGCTCGGGCAATTACGCTTTTTCCGTTCGTGTTTCTGACCCAGACAAGCGATAAAACGAATGCGCAGCTTATTAACCACGAGCGAATTCATCTGCGCCAGCAGTTAGAGTTATTTATCATTCTATTTTACTTGTTGTACTTTGGTGAATATATTGTCAGTCGCCTAAGGGGTAAAAACCATCGGCAAGCCTACCGAGCTATTAGTTTTGAACGAGAAGCCTTTGGTCACGAGCAGCAACTAGATTATCTGGCGTACCGCCCAGTGTTTGCCTTCCGAAAATACTTGTGGAAATGACTGATGATTAATAATTAAATGCTAGTCATCATTGAGAAACTGTTTCCCGTAAGTCTACCGGAACTACTCGCGAAACGCCTTGTTCAACCATCGTTACTCCGTTAATCACGTCGGTGCTGGCCATGGTTCGTTTGTTGTGGGTGACAATAATGA
>NZ_JBARYM010000782.1:0-6782 GCF_049647865.1 Tunicatimonas sp.
CCTCCTCTTTAACATGAAAAGTACCAATATGCATTTCGTAGATGATGCACTGGTTCCAAGGGGGAAGTTCAAAAGAATCCTCCTGCCAGTCAAAATGGGTAGGATCGTAAATAATGCTGTTACCGTCCGAATTTGTAAGCTGACGAGAGTAAGGGTCATTGCGGTACAACCAATCGTCATGAGGAGATTTAATTAAAAATTTATATTCATCACCTGCCTGAACCTCAGAAACGAATGTGTACCAGTAGCCATCTTCTTCAGCTTCTAATGTAGGGCCTTCCTCATTCCAGTCGCAGAAGCTACCAGTCACTCGCACCGCCTGAGCGTTAGGTGCCCAAACTCGGAAGCCCACTCCTTCAGAAGTGACTATGGCTCCCATGCCTGCTAACTTTTCAGCCGTATTCATACTCCTTGCAGTTTTTGAATAATATGCTCAAGCATATGAACCTTCTCTTCGTGCATACTAAAACCCTCTCCTGATTCTTGGTCAGCGTTCATGTCTACGATGGATCTCTGTAGTTGATGAATAATCTCTTTGGTTTCAGCCATGGTGAGTTGCACGTGATGACTAGCGTCCATAGGCTGGGGTTCGTGGTTATCAATAGTGAACATAATGTTGGAGTTAATTTATGAAGTATTTTAAAAAATTGGCAAAGCAGGGTTCAACCTGCTTCGCCTAGTATCTATAATTAAATCATGCAGTGAATACTGCAATCCGGCAACCAACGTACTACAAGTTTGAAACCAAGTGCTCAAAAGAGTTAATACTGAGTATTAACTTTAAACAATGAGGTGAAAATTACCCAATTTGCTACTAGGCAATGTGGTAAATTGCTACACTTTTCCCAAGGATGGTGCATATAACTATGCAGAGAACTATTCTGTAGCATAATAAGCCAGCTGGCCAAAACTATAAACTGGATTCGGTAATACTCAAGAGATAGTATAGACTGTACTGCGAGTTGACTTTATTGTGGGATTAAATTACACCTTCTTCTCGTTTGTCTTTAGTAATTAATTAGCGAGAACTTAGGTAATTATTTCGTAATAATTTATTGTCCCCCAACGTGATTATTTAAATAACAATGCTGTACTTTCGCAGTTGAAACCATATGAACGCTATGCCAGCTACCAAAACCACCAAATCAACTACTAAAACTAAGAAACAGTCGGCCAACTCACTAAGTAATATTCAAGGTAAACAGCGGGTGATCATCGCAAATGTTGATCCTCAGGTACAAAATGGTCAATTCCCAATAAAGCGATCAGTAGGGGAAGCAGTACAGGTAGAAGCTGATATTTTTGCTGATAGCCACGACAAAATTCGGTCATTTGTTCAATTCAGGAAAGAAGGAGAGAACAATTGGCAGGAAGTTCCAATGAATCCGGTAATGAATGACCGATGGACAGCTACTTTTATTCCCGAGTCTATTGGATTTTATGAGTTTACCGTTTCGGGATATATAGACCATTATGCCTCATGGCAATACGGGTTGCGTAAAAAGCACGAAGCCAGTCAAGATATTTCTGTAGAAATGCGCATTGGGGCAGATATGCTAGATGATATTGCTAAGCGAGCTAAAGGTAAAGATCAGCAACAAATTAGCGACGTAGCCAACCGGCTCCGAAATACATCAGATGCCGATGAAGCGGTAGCTATGGCACTGAGTGATGATATTACTGAGTTAGTAGGTAAACACTACGACCGTAGCAATGCTAGCTACTATGCTCCAGCTATTCCGGTTGAAGTTGAACGGAAAAAGGCACTGTTCAGCAGCTGGTACGAGTTTTTTCCGCGATCCACATCGCGTGAGCGGGGTAAACACGGTAATTTTCAGACAGCCAGTGCTATTTTACCCCGGGTAGCGGAAATGGGTTTTGATGTAGTGTACCTTCCGCCGATCCATCCTATTGGTAAAAAGCATCGCAAAGGATTAAACAACGCACTAACGGCTAACCAGGGTGATCCAGGTTCCTGCTGGGCTATCGGTTCCGATGAAGGTGGGCATAAAGCTATTCATCCCGAGTTGGGAACGTTAGAGGATTTTAAGAAATTTATCAAGCAGGCCAATGAACTTGATATTGAGATTGCGCTGGATATCGCTTTTCAGTGCGCCCCCGATCATCCCTACGTAGAGGAGCATCCTCAGTGGTTCAAATGGCGACCAGATGGAACGGTGCAGTACGCTGAAAATCCACCGAAAAAGTATCAGGATATTCTGCCCATCAATTTTGAAACCGAAGATTGGGAGAACCTATGGCAGGAACTAAAAAGTGTTATTGCGTACTGGATTGATAAAGGGGTAACCATCTTCCGCATTGATAATCCGCACACCAAATCGTTTAAGTTCTGGCAATGGTGTATTAAGGAGATTAGAACGAAAAATCCTGAGATCATTTTTTTGGCAGAGGCTTTTACGCGTCCTCGCATTATGGAGTGGTTAGCTAAACCGGGGTTCAATCAATCGTATACGTACTTTACCTGGCGACAGAATCCTTACGAACTGCGGGAATATATGCTGGAGCTAACTCAAGGGCCGATGCGCAATTATTTTCGCCCGAACTTTTGGCCAAACACCCCCGACATTCTTACCCCTGATTTAGTACATGGGGGCGAACCGGCTCATATTATGCGTTTAGTTTTAGCCGCTACACTTTCCTCAAACTACGGATTATACGGTCCGGTATACGAGTTTGTAGTAAATACCCCGTATCCGGGAAAAGAGGAGTACTTGGATTCAGAGAAGTACGAAATAAAGCACTGGGACTGGGATGCTGAAACCCGAATCCGAGAGATTATCACAATTATTAATCGAGTACGAAAAGATAACCCGGCACTGCAAAGTACGGCGAATGTTATTTTTGCCGAAGTTCATAATGATCAAATATTGGCTTATGCCAAAAAAGATACCGACACTGGGAATACCATGTTTATGGTGGTTAATATGGACCCTTACCATACCCAAAGTGCTTATCTGAAAGTGCCGATGTACGAACTAGGAATGAATATGGACCAGCCCTACCGGTTAGAAGATCAAATAAGCGGAGCGCACTATACTTGGCACGGAGAATGGAATTACGTAGAACTCAATCCGTTCCAAATTCCCGCTCATGTATTTAAAGTAGTACAGGATTAATGACGAACACTGTATTATTGCATCATTAATTATTTTTTTACGTAGACATTCCTTTCATATTATAACCTATGGCCAACCAAGTAACCAAACTAGACGATGAGCTGCATTGGTATAAAGATGCAATCATTTACGAATTACACATCAAAGCATTTCGAGATAGCAATGGCGATGGTATCGGTGATTTTGGTGGATTACTAGAGAAGCTAGACTACCTTCAAGATTTAGGAGTAACCGCCATTTGGGTATTGCCATTTTACCCTTCACCCCTGCGCGACGATGGGTATGATATAAAAGATTATTACACAATCAATCCCTCGTACGGAAAACTAAAAGACTTTAAGAAGTTTCTGAAAGAAGCGCATAAGCGGGGTTTAAAAGTAATTACTGAGCTAGTCATTAATCATACTTCCGATCAGCACCCCTGGTTTCAGCGCGCCCGCCGGGCTGAGTCAGGCTCACCGGAGCGAGACTACTACGTTTGGAGTGATGACTCCGATAAATTCTCTGAAGTCCGAATTATTTTTCAAGATTTTGAAGCCTCTAACTGGACGTGGGACCCACTTGCCAAAGCTTACTATTGGCACCGGTTCTATTCTCATCAACCTGATTTGAACTTCGATAATCCCTTAGTGCAAGATGAGGTGCTTAATGTACTAGACTACTGGATTGATATGGGAGTGGATGGTTTTCGACTCGATGCGGTTCCTTATCTCTTTGAGCGGGAAGGCACCAACTGCGAGAATCTTCCTATCACCCACGATTTCCTTAAAAAACTACGGAGCCACGTAGATGTTAAAAAGCCTGGCATATTACTACTGGCTGAAGCCAATATGTGGCCAGAAGATTCGGCTTCCTATTTCGGAGATGGTGATGAGTGCCATATGAACTATCACTTCCCAATCATGCCTCGCATGTTTATGGCTTTGCGAATGGAAGATCGTTACCCCATCACCGACATTCTCGATCAAACCCCCGACATACCCGAAACCTGCCAGTGGGGTATCTTCTTGCGTAACCACGATGAATTAACCCTGGAGATGGTTACCGATGAAGAGCGGGACTATATGTACAAGGTGTATACTAAAGACCCGCTGGCCAAGATAAACTTAGGAATTCGGCACCGGCTAGCACCTTTACTGGACAATGATCGGCGTAAGATTGAACTGATGAACCATCTGCTGTTTTCGCTGCCTGGCTCGCCGGTTATCTACTACGGCGATGAGATTGGGATGGGGGATAACTTCTATCTTGGCGATCGGGACGGCGTGCGTACCCCTATGCAATGGAGTGCCGACCGTAACGCCGGATTCTCCCTAGCGAACCCTCAGCAACTGTACTTACCAGTTATTCTTGATCCGGAATACCAATACGAAGCGGTCAACGTGGAACTTCAGCAGCGCAACCCCAATTCCATGCTGTGGTGGATGAAGCGACACATCAGCATGCGTAAGAATTATAAAGCATTTGGGCGGGGCGATATTATTTTTCTACCGGCAGAAAATGCGAAGGTTCTGGCTTTTACGCGTACCTACGAGGATCAAACTATTATGGTACTGGTCAATCTTTCACGCTTTTCGCAAGCGGTAGAATTAGATTTAACTGAGTACCAAAATTACGTGCCTAAAGAGGTATTTAGCAAGAATCGCTTTCCCTCTATTAAGGAATATCCTTATTTATTTACCCTTTCACCCTACGGATACAACTGGTTTTTGCTTGAACCTCCGGAAGAGGTACTGGATGAGCGTACAAATTCGTCACCGGGCTCAATATTAAAGGCGAACAGCTGGAAGGACCTACAAAAGTCGAAGTATAAGACAGCATTGGAAGACTATCTTCCTAACTATTTAATGCAGTGCCGCTGGTTCGGGGGCAAGGCTCGTACCATACAAGGAGTTAACATTGCTTATCAACTTCCGATAAACACAGCTTCACCTAGTGTGCTGTTACTTATTATTGAGGTTAGTTATAATGAAGGGCTTGATGAGTTCTACCAACTTCCAATCTCTTTTGTAGAAGAAGGGTTGAGCGAACCTATTCGCGCACAATCAACTCAAGGGATAATCGGACCAGCAACTATTGATGGAGCCGAAGGATACCTCTACGATGCGGTATACAACGAAAGCTACCGGGATACGCTGTTTGATCTGATGATTAAAGGAAAGAAAACGAAGGAGAATGGAGCGGAACTGTCTTTGAAAGCAGAGCCATCAGTAGTGAAGTGGTTTAAAAAGGAGAAGCCCGACATTAGTTCTAAAGTGTTGAATGCTGAGCAGAGCAATACATCGATTGTTTATTCGCAACGCTACTTTTTGAAGCTCTATCGTAAAGTTGATTATGTTATTAATCCTGATCTAGAGATTACTCGGTTTTTAACGGAAAAAGCCCGATTTGAGAACGTACCCCAGTACGCAGGAAGTATTGCGGTGATTGACGATAAAAAAGATCCGTTGGTGTTAGCCATGATGCAGGAAATGATTCCGAATCAAGGAGACGCCTGGGTGTACATGAAGGATGTGATAAGCCGCTATTTTGAGCGGGTAACCATTGACTACAAGCCTCTAAAAGTTCCCACATTAAAAGGATCATTAACGAACCCGGTTTCTTTTGAGAAGCTCCCTGAAGACCTGAAAACACTTTTAAGTGGAATGCCGGCGGAACGGGCTTCGCTACTGGGTACCAGAACGGCTGAAATGCATATTGCGCTAGCATCTCATCCCGATGAACCGAACTTTGATTCTGAGAATTTCTCATTACATTATCAGCGATCGCTTTATTCTTCACTACAATCATTGGTACGCTCGGCTTTCCAGAGTCTGGATAAGAAGTTGAATGCGCTACCTGAAATGATGCAAGAAGAAGCAAAATCGGTTAAGGGAATGCGTAGCGATATACTAAAGTGTATGCAACGTATTTACGAACGAAAAATTACTTCGACCAAAATACGACCGCACGGCGACTATCATCTGGGCCAAGTACTGTTTACTGGAAAAGACTTTGTAATTATTGACTTTGAAGGTGAACCCGCCCGTACGTTCAGCGAACGGCGGCTAAAACGCTCGCCCCTGCGCGATGTAGCTGGGATGGTTCGCTCATTTCACTATGCGGCTTACAGCGGATTGTTTGAGAATGAAGCGTTCAAACGTGGCGATGCTGACTACCTTGAAGGTTGGGCCGAGCTGTGGTACCACTACATGAGTGGCTTCTACATTGATGCCTATATTGAGAAGGCAAAAGGACACAACTTTTTGCCCGACAATCAGGATGACTTTGATACGTTGATGCAAACCTTCTTACTAGAAAAAGCAGTTTACGAACTTAATTACGAACTTAACAACCGTCCGAATTGGACAATTATACCTCTGCGGGGTATTCAGTACGTAATGCAAAAATGCAACGAAAATGAATGATGACCACAGTGTGCCAGCAACTATAGAATCTCAAGAGCATTTCTCTTTGATAACCGACTTTGATACGCACCTTTTCCGGGAGGGTAACCACTACTCGCTATACGATAAATTAGGTTCTCACTTAATTGAGTATCGTGGTGAAATGGGGGTGTACTTTGCAGTGTGGGCCCCTAACGCTCGCCGAGTATCGGTTATTGGTGATTTTAACGGATGGAACAACGAAGCGCATACTATGGAG
>NZ_JBARYM010000783.1:0-3712 GCF_049647865.1 Tunicatimonas sp.
GAATAGTTTTGATACGAGAAAAACTCACCGCCCCAAATCTGATTATCATCGCCTAGTCCGGTACCATCCCAAACTACTCCCAGCACGGGTTGATCGGCATCCATCAGTTGGTTCTCGGCCAGTACTGCCGCAAAATGCGCTTGATGGTGCTGAACGCCTTCTACCGGAGCTTGAAATTCTTCAGCTAACTGATTTCCTAATTGAGTAGAGAAATATTGCGGATGCCGGTCGGTCAGGATTACTTCCGGCTGCGAATCAAATACCTCAAGTAGGTGAGCGAGCACCTTCCGATAACTTTCCTGAGAATCATAGCTGCCTAAGTCGCCCAAATACTGGCTGACGTACTGGTTACCGCACTGAGTATAGGCAAACGTGCTTTTTAAGTCGCTTCCCATCGCCAAAATATTTTTTTCGGGAATCAGTGGTTGCGGCAGTACAAATGTCGGGGCCATCCCGCGTGAGCGACGAAGCACGATCTTTTGTTTGACTTCTGAGCTAAACCGAACCACCGAATCATCCTGCGGAACGACAACCTCCCGGTTATACGTCAGACGAAAATCTACCAAGTTTGATAATTGGCGTTCGGCTGCCTCTTCGGTGTAGACAATCGGTGATCCGCTGATATTGGCACTGGTGGCTACTAAAGGGCGATTCACTTCTTGTATCAGAACTTCAAACAGAGGCGCATACGGTAGCATTACTCCTACCTGCTGTAGATTGGGAGCAATTTGATTAAGTGCTATTCGCTGTTTTACCGCCTCAGTTATCGGAAGCAGAACAATGGGAGATACTGAGCCAGTCAGCAGTTCTGCAGCTTTGTTATCTATTGGAATATCCTGCTGCAACTGCGCCAACGATGGGTACATCACAGCTAGCGGTTTCGTCGGGCGATGTTTTCTTGCTCGCAGTGTACTTATCGCTCCCGGGTTCGTAGCATCGCAAACTAATAAATAACCGCCTACTCCCTTAATAGCGATAATCGCACCCTCTTGCAATTTTTCAGCAACCTTATTAACGATTGATGATTGATGATTGATGATTGGTTTTTGTTGGGCGTCGTAGAGCGAGAGCTTGACCGGACATTGCGAGCAGGTATTCGCCTGGGCGTAGTAGCGTCGATTAGTGGGATTATCGTATTCTTGCTGGCAATCGGTGCAGAGGTCAAAGGGAGCCATCGCGGTGGTCACCCGGTCGTAGGGCAACCCTTTAATAATCGAGTACCGAGGGCCGCAGTGGGTACAATTAGTAAATGCGTACTGGTAGCGACGATCACCTGGCTGGTTTAATTCCAACCGGCACTTAAGACACAGTCCCAAATCTGGGGTTAGCAAGACATCCCGTCGGAGGGTATTTTCGCTATGAACGATGGAGAAATTACTAAATGCTTGTTGAGCTACTTCTCGGAGATCATAATTAGTAATCCGAGCTACGGGAGGGTGCTCCTGAAGGACAGCTTCCAAAAGTAGTTCTGCTACCGATTGGGTAGCGTTCACCCAAATGCGGACTCCATCGCTACGGTTGCTTACTTGCCCCGAGAGGCTGAACCGCTGCGCAAGTTGGTAGACAAACGGGCGAAACCCGACTCCCTGTACTTGTCCTTGAATATGGATTTGATAGGTTGCCAAAACTAGTTATACGGCTGCTTCCTCAGTTTGCTCTTCTCTCTTTTCTTTAACTTTATTCAGCAGCCACTGGCACCAAGCATCGATACCCTCGCCGTTGGTACTAGAAATTTGTAAAACTTCTATATCGGGATTTACCTCGCGCGCATCCTTCACCACGGCATCCACTGAAAAGGGCAAGTAAGGCAGTAAATCCGCCTTGGATACTAACATCAGATCGCTGGTCAGGAACATGCGGGGGTACTTCTTGGGCTTGTCGTCACCTTCGGTAGTAGCCATCAGCGTTACCCGGTAATCTTCGCCCAAATCGAAGGAAGCCGGACACACCAGGTTTCCTACATTCTCGACGATCAGTAACTCTACACCATCTAGGTCAATTTGGTCCATCGCTTGCCATATCATTTGCGCTTCCAAATGGCAAATGCCCCCGGTTACAATTTGCATAGCTTCTATTCCGGCCTCGCGAATTCGGGCTGCATCCCGTTCGGTTTCCAGGTCGCCTACCAGCACTTTCATCTTTACCTGATCGCTAATGCGCCGAGCGGTTTCCTGCAACAACGTGGTTTTTCCGCTACCCGCCGATGAGGTAATATTGATCATCAGAATATTCCTACGCTGCATTTCCTTGCGAATATTCTCAGCCACAAAGTCGTTAGCCTTCAACAAATTAAGCGAGGTATTTTCGCACTGTACGCTTCCTCTCGCTCCCTTGCTTGATTTTTCTATTGCCATAATTATATTGGGTTTTAGGGATTAGGTGTTGGAACAAGGAGACTGGAAACCGGAGCGGTTCCCCGCCGGGACTGAAGACCGGAAAGGTGAATAGTAACACTAAGCTCACGGTTTCTATTTTCTTCCATCTATTTTATCCGTTCCTAATCAACCATTTTTTAAATTTTCACATCTCTCATTTCACCCCTCATATTTTCATTATTCATTACTAACTGCTAATTGTTCATTGAAATGTACTTGATGGATGAGCAGTTCGGTTCCCTGCACTACGTTGTTATTTAACTGTCCGCATTCTTCGCATACGAATTTATACTGATGCACTTCCGACTTTCGGTCGCAACCGGCGCAGTAGATGACTACCGGAACGGTTTCTATTTCTAATTTCACTGCTTGATACTGCGTTTCGGTTTCAGTCAATGCTTGGAAAGCATTTTGCATCAGAATGGGCTCCACGTTGGATAGCATTCCTACCTGCAAGTTTACCTGCACCAGCCGATTCATTTTATCTGCCGGAAATTCGTCTTCCAGGGTACGAAAAATACTTCTCACCAACGATACTTCATGCATACCCCTCGCTTTTTGATTCTTGCTTCAATTGCGCCAACTGCTCTAAATGCCGCTCAGCCTCAGCTACCAAGTCCGGCGCATCCACCAGCGACTTTATCTCCTGAGCCTTGTCCAGCATATCCCGGTAGCGAACGTGGTTAAAATCTTCCTCCCCATTATCTAGAAACCAACTGGCTTCCAAATAATTAAGCAGCGTAATTGCCCGTTCGTAGGGATACGCGGGGGTGCGTACGGCTAATGCTTCGTTATAGTATTCTAACGCTTTTTCGTAGTTATCAATTCGCAAGGCAGTCGGATATTTGGTCAGCGCATTGGCGTAGTTGTTACACATTAGGCCGTATTCGTATGGGTACTCTTCTTTGGTAAAATAATTGAGTGCTTCCTGAAATGAGGTGGCGGATACTGCGGCCCAAATGCCTTTTTTCTGCTGTAGATCCGACATCTCAGCGTAGAGCACCCCTAATTGGGCGTGGATTTGGGCGAAGGTTTCAGGAGCTTCATCTCGCTTAAATACTTTTAGTGCTTCCTGATAGGTGTCAATGGCCGGTTTATAGAACTGAGGATTACCATTTTGGGCCCAAGTGTACAACAGCGTGCCCTTTCGTAGCAAGCTGCTTCCTACTAATTCGGGCAAATCATTCTCTTTAAAGATGTCCAACGCCCGATTAATATATCCCAACGACTCGGAGTAGCTTTCGGAAATATTGGCTACTTCGGAAGCATCAATCAGTAGTAGTCCCACTTCCGCCATCCGCTCTTGTCGTTCCAAATACGTAAGAGTATCCCAGAGT
>NZ_JBARYM010000784.1:0-3964 GCF_049647865.1 Tunicatimonas sp.
CACACCGTACATATCCACATCGGAAGGCGATCGTCGGCGGAAGTCCTGCAAATTTGAAGATGACAAACGGAGGTATGGTACTTCTTCGCCACCGGGCAATACGCTGATTTGCTGGGTGAAGCTGCAACTGTCTGTCCCGTCCGTAACCAGTAGAGTCACGGCATGTACCCCCGCCTGCGTGAAGGCGTGACTAGCAAATGCACCTTCGTAAAAGCCACCGTCACTTACTGACCAGTGATAGCGTAAATTTCCATTGCCTCGCACTCCTGCTTGCGAACCTCGACCGTCCAGCACAAGCTGTTCTCCGGTTTTCATGATCTGGAAAGGTGCCATTTCGGCTCGTATTTTACCCGATCTTTGGCGGTTATTTTCAAACATCTTCCAAAAAATAATCCAGGGATCTAGCGGTAATTGTTGTTCGCCTTTGTTCCACTGAAAAAAGAAATGTACGTGAGGGTGACTGCCGTAGTGCGTTCCGCCAACTTCGCCATACTTCTTACTTTGAGACACAGGGGTACGTTCTCTCACATGCAGCTCGGTCATGTGATGGGTTCGCAGAATCCACTGCTCTCCATTCTCCCAGTTGCGGATTCCTTTCCAGCGATTGTTATTATCCCCTTTGGCCTTTGAATTAAAGTAATACTGATTATCAAAATCAATAGGCGCCCATAGCGGAGTGTTGTTAGGTACATTTACATCCAGTCCGTTGTGTGCTTCATCTTTCTTATAACCTCCCAGCCACGTATCAGCCCCTTCGTAAGATTCTCTGACATCCAAAAAGTTATCGGCAAGCGGAAACCAGGGTCGCAGTTGCTGCGGGGCAAACAAGCTACCCATTTCAATAAAGGCAAGGCGGCATTTTTTTCTGGGAAACGAGCGACTACCGCTGGACCCGTGATTATCTTTAATGAAAGTTTCAATGTCGTTTACCGCATCGAAAAATAAGGTTACCCCATGAATGTGATACGGCTCGTAGTACGATTGCTGCGCCGACACAATTCGGTGTAAGGTGAGTGGCTGCCCTTCGCAGAGAAGTTCGGCTTGCATCTTATAAATGCAACCACTCCGCCATTGGTTTTTGGGTAGGTCGTAAATGTAGATTGGTTCAGCGGCCGTTCGTTGCAGGACAAACGTACGCGCTTGTCCATTTTTTAACTGGTAGACGAGGGTATCGCCCCAATCCATTTCTACAGCTTTCAGGTGTCCATCTGATTTAAAATGGAACGTTTCGGCTACTGTCTTATCCGTGACTAACAAATGCAGTAGACTGAAAAGCCCGATCAAAACCCATTTCTTATTGCTCTTGAATACCGTCATAAGGATGTATTTCATTTTTGTTATGTGATGCTTTGAAAAGGTTGACCATTTTATGCATATTTTTGGGTAGCTGCAAGGTTTTGGCTTTCGCTGATGCTGGCTTCCTGAAGCATTTTGACTAGTGTAAAAGTTGAATCATTAAAGCTTACCGACTCTCCTTGTGAGCGATTGTTGCTAACCCATGTATGTCCGGCGTTTAGTCCCTACATAAAAGTAGCATGGAAAGGGGAATAAACTAGCGAACCCGTGTATGCCATAGTAAAACGAAGTCCTTCAGTCGCCATCTGATCCAGATCGGGGGTTAGTATCTTATCCTGACCGTAGCGACTAGCATCGCCCAAATCCATATCATCGGCTAGGTTTTAAAAGTTATAGGTTGCAAGTATGGTATTTCTTCCCTTTGGTGGTTTCTAAATTCTATATTGCCCCCTTCCTCGACTGGTTTCCAATCTTCTCTTTCTTATGGTAAAATGCTATAATGAATAGTTAAGAAGCTACACTCGCGAGCCTTTGCCAGAATGTATATTTGTTTGTAGAACCTATTTTCAATAGAAGCAACTAAATTTAGAGTAGGTAGAACGTCCTATGAGACCATTGATCATATGTATTTTGTTAGCAAGTCTGGAATTCGTTTCCGACGGACTAGCTCAAGAGTTTAAAGCAGGTGCTGCCCTGCGGGTGATTACTCCCGATCCGTTGCTGCCAGTTTCCGGAGGAGTAGGAACACCCCAGTTAGCTACCGTGAAAAAAGGAGAATTGTACGCGAGAGCTGTTGTATTCGAAGAAAACAATACGCGGGTAGCCATTGTAAACATTGATAATCTGGGGTGGCCCGCTGCACTGGGCAACCAGTCCCGGGCACTGATTACCGGAATTCCACCGGAGAACGTACTGATTGGGGTTACTCATACGCATAGTGCCCCCGACGCTTACGCCTTCGCGGATGAACAAGGAAATACTGGGGCCGATATGGAATATCTGGATTGGTGTGTTGGGCAAATAGCCGAGGCCGTCAATGAAGCTGTAGAAAACCTAGAACCAGTTTCACTGAAGATCGCGGTAGGTAAAGCTGAAGGTAAAATTGCGTTCAACTATTACGCACCTCAACTCTACGATCCCCGCTGCGGAGTTATTCAAGCGATTAGAACCACCGGGGAAAATGAAGGAAAAGTCATCGCCACGCTAGTCAATTACGCCATTCACCCCGAAGTACTGGGTGCTAACCAAGGAATACTTGGCCCGGATGTATGTGGCCCACTGTATGATCGGATAGAAGATAAAGCGGGGGGCATTGCCGTGTTTATGAACGGTGCGCAGGGAGGCATGGTCACGGCTGATAACCGGCGAGAAGATGGAACTAGTGAAAATACCTGGGAAGAATGCGTTCGCATTGGCAATCAACTGGCGGATGAAGCCCTGCGAATCATTAATGAGACTGAACCCCAGTTGAATCCTGAATTGTACTGCACTTCTCAAAAAGTCACCTTCCCCGTCGATTCGGAGATGATGCGCTACATCTTAGAAAATTCGCCTCTAAACTTTAACACCACCCAAACCAACACTGTAAGCACGCGTGTAAATCTAGTCAACATAGGTACAGCTCAAATTCTGACAATACCCGGAGAAGCATTGCCTAACATTGGCTATTATTTGAAGCGTAATATGCCTACCGAGCACTCATTTCTTTTTGGACTGACCAACGATGCCTTCGGCTATATACTGACCAAGGAAGACTTTAATAGCTTTGAACGCTACGACTATATTAGCCAGACGAGCCTGGGAGAAATGACTGGCGAAATTTATATAAAAGAAGCCCTGAGCTTGATTAAAAAAAGTCCCAAGCCAGACCAACCATGATTCTTTATCTGCAACCTTGAACGAGACGTTAGCAAAAGCATAACCTTATGAACACAAAATTCCGCTCACTAGCTTTTTTATTTTTAACCCTACTCACTTTTTCTTTCTGTGCCGAAAAGCCAGAACCCGTTACGGCTAACACTGCGCTGCAAAGCTATTTGCAAAATAGTGATCAGTCGTTTGCCTGGGAAATAAAGGAATCGTTTAGCCTAGAAGGCCTTACCGTCCACGAACTGCTGCTCACTTCCCAACAGTGGCGTGAACATACCTGGACGCATCAATTAACTGTACTGGTTCCACCGGAAATTAAGTACGATGGCGCATTACTGTTTATCACCGGAGGAAGTGTGAAAAACGGGCAACCCAACTGGAAAAGCCAGGATGACGAAGTGATGAAGAGCTTCGGGGCCGTAGCCGCTCAGAACAGTGCGATTGTTGCCGTTATTCGGCAGGTTCCTAACCAACCGCTGTACGACGACCTGACCGAAGACGAGCTAATTTCCTTTACACTGGACAATTTTCGAAAAGACAATGACTATACCTGGCCGTTGCTGTTCCCGATGACGAAGAGCGCGGTTCGGGCGATGGATGCGGTTCAGGAGTTCGCTAAGAATGAATTAGATCAGGATGTATCCCGCTTCGTAGTTTCCGGAGCATCCAAACGGGGCTGGACTACCTGGCTGACGGGAGCCAGTGACGAGCGGGTAGCGGCCATTGCCCCCATGGTTATCGATATGCTGAATATGCCCGTTAACCTGGATTATCAGGTAGAAGTGTGGGGTGATTATAG
>NZ_JBARYM010000785.1:0-1576 GCF_049647865.1 Tunicatimonas sp.
TCGTTTGACTTGGTGTTTGTAGATGCTGATAAGTCGGGCTACCGTGCGTACGTAGAAATGCTGATAAGGCAGCCAAATTCTTTGTTAGCCGATAAAGGATTAATTGTAGTAGATAACACATTGTATCAGGGCGAAATTTATACTAAGCCGTTGGCGGATATGTCCGAGAACGCCCGAGCCATTTATCGTTTCAACGAATACGTACATACTCATCCTGATTTAGAAGCCGTGCTGCTGCCGATCCGCGATGGAGTTACGCTGATCAATAAAAAGTAAGGAATTTGCCTTGAATTTGCTATGAGGCTTGCCACGCTCAGAACGTTACTCGTCATATACAGCACCTTGCCAGCTACGCTAGTAGGGTTGCTAATTACTCGGTTAATGCACCTCCGAAATGTAAAACACACTCAATCTATTTCCTCCCAGTCATCGGTACTAATCACCGGCGGCCGGATGACCAAAGCCTTGCATCTGGCGCGTAGCTTTCACGCTTTAGGGTGGCGGGTGGTATTGACTGATAGTGAAAAGTATGCGTACTGTGGACCCCGATTTTCTAAGGCAGTTGCTACTTTCCGCACTCACGCAGATTTGCCGAAAGTTGGAGAAACGGCTTACTTAAATAGCTTAAACCAAATTATAACGCAGGAAGATATTGACCTGGTAGTTCCGGTATCGTCTCCCAAGTCCAGTTTACCTGATGCTCAACTACAATCGGTAATTGACCGTGCGAGACAGAAAGATACTAAGAGGAAAGCTACCGTTGTTTTTCATGGTACGCCCGAACAGATAGGTACAGTAGACGACAAGTTCAAATTTTGCGCAAAAGCAAGTACGCTAGGTCTTTCATCACCCCAAGTTTTTCGTATTATCAGCTACGCCGAAGTAGAGCAATTTACGTTGGCCGACTATCCTGAACAGTCGTTTATCTTCAAGAGCATTAACTATAATCCCACTACTCGCCTTGATGATAATGTGTTTGACTCGGGTGATAAGGAAAGGTTACTTGCCTACGCCCGTTCGGTAGAAATCTCAGCTAAAAAACCTTGGGTGCTGCAATCGTTCATTGAGGGGCAGGAATACTGCACCCACGGAACCGCAATTAATGGCAAACTTACGCTATTTTGCTGCTGCGAGTCATCGGCCTTTCAGGTGAACTACGAACACGTACCTAAACCCGCTATTGAGCAGTGGGTAGCTACTTACGTGGCTAAAGAAAAACTTACCGGCCAGTATTCTTTTGATTTTATAGTAGACCGGCAGGGCAACATATTTCCGATAGAGTGTAATCCCAGAACCCATACGGCGATTACAGCTTTTTATAATACTACGAGGTTGGCTGAAAGCTACCTAGCCGAAAAGCATAGCAAGAACAAAACAGCTACCTCCGTAGTGCCGGAACCGAATGCTAAGCCTACCTACTGGCTAGCCCACGAGCTACACCGAATAGTTAAACCACTACCAGGCGAAACCTCGCTTCATGCCCTGAAAAGAATCCGGAACGGCAAAGAGGCAGTATACGAATCATGGGACCCAAAACCTTTTTTGATGTTGCACTACGTACATATTCCTTATTTAC
>NZ_JBARYM010000786.1:0-6299 GCF_049647865.1 Tunicatimonas sp.
AGGAGTATTGGTATCTATTTGCCATGATCCTAAAAAATAATCACGGTTCAGCGAAATTAATTCATCGTCGTCAGAACACTGAGTGAAGAGAGCAAAAAGTAAAATTACTGGCAGCTTTCTCATACTGTATCATACGGAAGTACTTAAATCCAGTTATCTATTTTAAAAGTAAAACTGCTTCTTTTTCCGTGCGTATATTCACCCGATGCCTGATATCCTCTCCATCGCATATTTTCTCACTGCCATTCATCCGGTAGATGCTACTATTCTGTCTGACTACTTATCGCACTGGCAACTGTTTCACTGCCCGAAGAAGACAACTATTACCTTTCAGGGGCAGACGGAGCGGTACATCTACTTTGTGGAGGAAGGTATCCAGAAATCGTACTACCTGCATCAAGGCAAACCCCATGTAATTGCATTTACTTATCCGCCTTCCTTTTCCGGTATTCCCGAATCGTTCATCACCCAAACTCCTTCCCACTACTTTCTGGAGGCGATCTCGGATAGTAAATTTTTGCGGATCTCCCACGAGCAGCATCAGCAATTAATGCAGCAGTATCGCCCTATTGAAACCTTGGTAAGGAAAGCTACTGAGATGGTACTGGTAGGGCTGGTTCAGCGGCAGTACGAGCTAATGGCGATGGATATTCAGAGTCGGTTTACTGCCTTTGTACAGCGTAGCCCGCACTTACTAAACATGGTTCCGCATAAAGACTTAGCTTCCTACCTGCGGATTGACCCTACTAACTTTAGTAAGCTACTCAATTCCGTAAAAACATAAGAAGCTATTTGAACTAGTTTTTTCAAGCTATAAATATATCTTTTCAACTTCAGCATCACTATTTTTTTTAGCTCATAGTCTCAGCTACATCGTAATGAATTTAAAAGTGCCCGGGAGGCCCCGCCTCGTTCCGTTCATGTGTCTACCGCTCAAAACCCAGTATTTTACTATTGAATTAATATTTCAAACAGCTTCTGTAATCTTGGTGTAGACCAAGACTTCTCTCTCAATAATCGGTGACCTTCGTAGAGAACTTTATTCAAACATTATTTCACTCTACAAAATCAGTCATGAAAAACTCAGCACTAAAATGGTTAGACACCGAACTGTACCCCTTTGAACATCGCTATATTTCTCTTTCATCCGGTAAGATGCACTATATTGATGAAGGGCAGGGTGATGTTATTTTATTCGTTCACGGAACACCTACTTGGTCGTTTCTGTACCGTGATTTTATTAAAAAGCTTTCAAAGAATTACCGCTGCATTGCCGTAGATCATCTGGGCTTCGGTCTATCTGATAAGCCTCACGTTTTTGCGGGCCGTCCCCAAGAGCACGCCCAAAACCTATCAGATTTTATCCAACAGTTAGACTTACAGAATATTACTTTGGTTGTTCACGACTTTGGTGGGCCAATTGGATTGGCAGCAGCACTCGATCAGCCGGACCGTATTAAGCAAGTGGTTCTATTCAATACGTGGCTGTGGGAAACCGCATCCAATCCGGCAGTGAAGAAGATTGATAAAATTGCTCGTAGTTGGTTAGGCAAGCTCCTTTATTTAAATCTTAATTTCTCTCCAAAAGTATTACTTAAAAAAGGATTCAATGATAAGAAAGTGCTGTCCCAAAACATTCATCAGCATTATATTTCTCCTTTTCCTACTAAAGATTCTCGACATTCGTTACTTCGGTTAGCGGAGTCGCTAGGTGGTTCTTCGGCGTGGTATCAAGAACAGTGGGAAAAGTTAGATAGGCTAAGTGAGAAACCTTGGCTCATTTTGTGGGGAACAAAAGATGAGTTTATTACTACGGATTACCTGAATCGCTGGACTAATCGACTGCCTCAAGCTGAGGTGAAAACTTGGGGTTGCGGTCATTTTTTGCAAGAAGAGCGAACTGATGAAACTATTGTAGCGCTAGAGTCATTTTTAGTTCAAGAGAAAGCTAACGCAAATAATTATGCATAAGTAATTAGTTAAATTAACTATTGCTTTCTGTTAGTAATTTTCTTATCTAGTATTGGAAGTAAATAACATTATTATGAGTACTTTATTATTTATCGGTGGCTTGGGCGGATGGGAAATTCTGCTGATTGTTACCATCATACTAATATTTTTTGGAGCTAAAAAAATTCCAGAGCTGGCTCGTGGTTTAGGTACCGGAATGCGAGAGTTTAAAAATGCTACCAAAGAGATTAAAAACGAGGTAGAGAGAGAGAACTCCGAACCCAAAAGACCAACAACAACAGCTACCGCCCCTCCGCCGGCTGAGCCAGTAGTTGTTGAGCCTACGCCTTCCGCGGAAGAAAGGAAGACAGAGGATGGAAACCAGAGCAACGGGTAAGGATTGACAATGATTGATGAGTAGTAGAATACGCATCATTCGTTAAGCATTCGTTATTAATGACTGTGTTGTTTCCACCACCATTGGAATACAATTAGTGCCCAAGTTGTGGCGTGTACATCGCCGGGGTTAGGGGAAAATAGTTGTTTCTTCAACGATTGAATTTCTTCAACACTGAAGATGCCTTGTTCTTCAATAAACTGATCGTCTAGCAGGTCGTGCGTAATGGTGCTTTTCAGTTCAGTGCGAAACCAGGGTAGCAATGGGACTTCAAAACCATGTTTAGGTCGCCGATAAAGTTCAGGTGGGAGCATATATCGGAAAGTATCCTGTACAATTCGCTTCTTCATTTGGCGATTGATTTTGCTGGCTTCGGGTAGCTGAAAAGCGAACTCTACCACTTCGTGGTCTAGAAATGGTACCCGCACTTCCAATCCGTTAGCCATTGACATTAGATCTACTTTTGTAAGCATATCGTTAGGCAAAACCAGTTGAGTGTCAGCTAATAGAACCTGACTAATATCTTCAGCCGTATCCGAAACAGGTTTAAGCCACTGTGATTGACGAGATTTAGCTTCTTCTAATGATAGTTGCTTTAGCGAGTTGCTGCTCAATAAGCGAGTAGCTTTTTCGGAAGTTAGAAAGGTAGCCCAGTGCCAGTAGCGTTCTTTAGGACTTAGCTGCATTCCTTCGGCAAACCGCTCAAATTGACGAGCTTTGTTAGATAGCCAACTATTTCTAGATTTAGGCATTTGCCGCCACAGGGGTAACCCCTTCGCTACTAGCTGTTCAGCCCATTCGGGGTGCATCGCTCGGTAGGCGGCTAAGTGTTTGTTATAACCGGAAAATATCTCATCAGCACCATCACCCGAAAGAGCGACAGTTACGCGCTGCTTAGTTTCTTTGCTTAGAATATATACTGGTAAAGCGGACGAATCAGCAAATGGCTCGCTCAAATAATCCAGCATACTGTGCAAATGACGATATAGATCATCGTTGGTAAGAGAGAATACGGTATGATTAGTTTCAAACTTCTGAGCAACTAGCTTAGCGTACTTCGTTTCATCAAAGAAAGGCTCATCGCGATAACCAATAGAAAACGTGCTGAATGAGTCCACGTGCTGTCGGGCCAATCCGGTAATTACCGATGAATCAATACCTCCGCTTAAAAATGAACCGAGAGGCACATCGGCTACCAATCGCCGTTGTACTGACTGATCGAGTAGTTCTCGTAGCCGCTGTTGTTGAGCCTGATAAGAAAGAGAACCTACGGATTGATTAAATGCATCAGCCGTAAGTTCATAGTATGTACCCACTTTCACCCGCTCGGTATTTCCCTTAGCAACTTCTACATATTGGCCCGGCAGTAATTTTTTTACTTTTTGAAAGATAGTGTGAGGGGCCGGAATGTAGTTCAGTTGCAAATAGTGAAGAAGCGATGAATAGTCTAGTTGTTTCTCTACTCCGAAAGTAAGTAGTGATTTCATCTCAGAAGCGAAGAAAAGCTTATCTTCATCATGGTAGTACAGCAATGGTTTAATGCCAAACCGATCTCGGGCTAGCCACATTCGATTTTCTTCAGCATCGAAAAAGGCAAAAGCAAAAAAACCATTCACCTCAGTTAGTCCATCTATGCCGTGGTGAATAAGCCAGTACAGTAATACTTCCGTATCGGATTGAGAAACAAAGTTGATATCAGCTCCATTCAGCTCTTGCCGTAGTTCTCGGTAATTGTAAATCTCACCATTGAAAACAATAGTGTAGCGCCCACTAGCGTCTTTCATGGGCTGGCTCCCTTCCCTCGAGGTATCAATAATAGACAATCGGCGATGCCCCAATCCCACGTGATCTAACAAATCATGCTGCCCAAAATCAGGTCCACGCGATTCTAAAGCATCGGTGGCCGCAGCCAACTTAATCATGTGAAACTTGCCTAGCTCATTAAAAGCGTACAATCCGGTAATTCCGCACATAACGTATTAATTGACGATGGATAGTTAAAAATTGATAATGCCTTTAGCTTACGATTTAGTAGGATTTGGGGGAATATCCTAACGGGTAAGTCCACAGTTAATGGTCTACAGCTAAACACTTAGTAGAGCCTTACTTTCTGCATTACTCACTATTTAATTGTTTTTTCAAACTATCAGCTACCACAGTAGGCAGTATAGCTTTTACGGTAACGGGAGCCACTCCGACTCGGATGATACCAATCTGCTGGGCAGCAGCTCGCGATAAATCAATAATACGATGGGGATGATAAGGGCCGCGGTCGTTGATGGTCACAATAACTTCCTGCTGAGTAGCTGGGTTGACGACTTGTACCACTGTTCCGAAGGGAAGGTGTCGGTGAGCAGCGGTTAAACTGTCTGGCTGATAGAGAATACCGCTCGCGGTTGGTTTTCCCGCTAAAGAATTAGCGTAGTAAGAAGCTTGACCACTTTGAGCGAAATTATACGCGGGTTCCTCAGCTGTCCGCAACGAACACGCCATTATCAGCAGCCAAGTCCCATGCAGCAATCTGTTTAGTTTCATCATCAAACTGATTGTAGAATCTATTGATACAATTGCAAAATGCATACCTAACCGAGCTGTACTGAGGGGCAAGTGCTTTATCCATCAAAATTAGCTTTTAGATTCTGTTCGGCCATCGCTACGGTTTTGACTACTCGTTTTTGTCGGGTTTCAGCACGTTTCGCGCTGATAATCCACCACAGAATTCCTTTTTTATAAGTGGGGGCAAACTGCGTAAAGTACTTTTCTGCCGCTGGGTTGTTGGCTAGTGCCTGTTGCAAATCGTTTGGTATTTCAAGGGCTTCCACCGGATCGTAAATCGTCCAGGAACCATTCCGTTTAGCGGCTTCAATTTTAGCCAGTCCGGCATCGGTTATGCGGCCACTTTTCAGCAAATGAGCTACTCGCTCTTTGTTCAGCTTGCTCCAAGGGCTCTTGATGTTACGGGGCGAAAATAGCTGCTTATAACGTTCATCATCCAATTTATTAGGTACGCTATCAATCCAGCCAAAACAGAGTGCTTCTTCTACCGCTTCGTCGTAAGTGACCGTAGGTTTACCTGTACCCTTCTTGTAATATACCAGCCAAACTCCGTCGGCAGTTACGTGGTTTTCAGCTAGCCAGTCGCGCCACTGCTGTCGAGTTTCGGGATAATACTGCGGAAAATCTTTACGAATTGCCATACTATGCTTTACGTTTCCGAAGAGTTTTGTACCTCCAGATGCTGCACTGATTGTTTGATTTCACTCAATTCCCGCTGAATGTCGCGCAGTACGGGGTTAGAACTCGATAGGTTCCGCAACTCTTCTTCCCGTAGTCCGAAGCGAGAATCTAAGTAGCCAATAATAATTGAGCCGACGATAAACAGCACAAATAGAATCGGAATAGAGATATAGATGTATTGGAAAATCAGTTGGCCGAACGGTTCATTGCGGAAAGTTTCCATAAAGACAATTCCAATCATAAAAAACTGGATGTAACCAATGTACATTCGGGCTCGGTCGATATACACTTTCCAGCGGATGAGCGTGGGTTTATTCAGTTTGATGTGTGATAGCATAATGGCTTACTTTTTACCAAAGTACGATAAAACCTAAAATTATTGTGTCAAGGTTTATCCTTTCTTGGGATTTTGTAACTTCCCCAATAAACTGATACTTATGAGTAATAAAACAATTCGGTGGGGTATGATTGGCTCAGGCGATGTAGCTGAAATGAAAAGTGGTCCGGCATTTCAAAAAATAGCGAACTCTCAGCTAGTAGCTTTAATGCGGCGCAATACTGCAAAGGCCGCTGACTTTGCTCACCGTCACCAAGTGCCAGAATGGTACGATGATGCGGCCAAAATGCTCAACCAAGCCGATATTAATGCGGTCTATATTGCTACTCCTCCCAATTCTCATCTGGACTATACGCTGATGGCACTGGAGGCTGGGAA
>NZ_JBARYM010000787.1:0-3289 GCF_049647865.1 Tunicatimonas sp.
AAGTAACGACGAGCTATCGTTTCGGTCAGCACCACCGAGCGGAGCTGTACTAGAGCCGTCTCAGGGTTCCCGGCAATAAGTGGGAAATCAAAGACCTGAAATACCTCCGGATCGGTTACGTAAGCATGCTTGGGCCGAAATTTTTCATCTTCTACGCGGATGTATTTACGTTCATGGTTCTGGAACCGCACCAGCTTTTCTATTTCCGGTATATCGTTGGGCAACTCATTCACATAATCTACTGGCACCCGCGCCCAATGCACATCGTATTCTCCGCCCGACTCATATTGGTAGGATGCCCGGTAAATCCGCTCAGACTGATTGTGAAAGCTTTCAAAGCTGGTTTCGTAGTGCAGGTAAATCAGAATAAAAATAACCGCAGTAAACCCAATAGTCAAACCCAGCACATTCAGGGAGGCGTACAGAAAGTTTTTCTTAAAACTTCTCAGACTGATTTTTAGGTAATTCTTTAGCATAGCTGGGTTCTGGGGTTTGGGGTTTAGATAATGGATAAGGCAGGAAACTTGGCACGAGGGGCTAGGTGTATGAACTCCCCGTACCAAGCTCTCCGCTCTCAGCATTAATCATTCAAGCAACTGCTAACAGGCAAGTCATCAGGGTAACGATAATAAAAATGAGCAACAGCTTTTTCATACCTGTTTCGTAAAAACATCTTGAATTGACAGTTATTTGAGTCAGTACGAAAGTAGTCAATTCCGAAGAGGAGATGTGCTAACGAAATGTTAAAGCTGGTTAAAAAATGTTAATACAAAATGCCTTCTAGTTTCAGTAGGTGTACTCAAACTCGCTGTCTCCGTTTACTACCTTAACTGGATAATTATGCTGGTTATAAAAATAGTTGGTCTCCACCTCATTGCGGTGAATATCGTGGACATGGTGGTACGATATTGTGTAACCTCCTATAATGTTGTTGGAATTGGTGTACAAACCAGGGTTGCCCAAGGCTCTAAATACAAGAAACGGATTATTTTTGTCATCATACTCGTAAGCGAACTCACTCAGTAACGTTGGCTCATCAGCGAGTGAGTAAGTGTAGTACTTCTCTTCTATTACGTTTCCCCGATCATCGTATTCGTAGGTGTGAAACTGGGTGATTCGCCCCTCCCCATCGTGAATATTTTTTCTGCTGATGTATTCACCATCATAGTCAAAGCTCTGCTTGGAATTAATCACAAAATCACTGCCCTGTTCAGTATAATGTTCTATCTCAGATAACCTGCTTTCCGCATCATAGCTAAAAGTTTGATAGCTGGTGATAATAGGGTTTTCAGAAGTCATCAACTCGGTTTTCTTAATAAACACTCCCGAAGAGAGCGTTGCCGGGTCTATGGCTGATTCGGTTTTGATCAGATGACCTTCGTTATCATATAGGTATCGAACATAGTGAGAGAGGCTCTGCCATTCGGCGATATTTCCCTGTTGGTTGTACTTGTACACCGAAGTTGTGCGTCCATTTGAAACCACTGACTTTATGGCGTACTGATTGGCTTCCCATTCATCTTCTTCGCAGGAGGTGGTGAACAGCAATACTATACCAACAGCGAAAAGATAGTAAATGACTTTTTTCATCGTTTTTGGTGCTCACTGAGCTTATTTTTTATGCCATTGAAAGGTATCCTGAGTAAGGCAGTTAAGCCCAACCATATACTTCAATAGTTTCCTCTAATATACGTAATAGCGCAATTTTAGGTGATCATTATATGGGGTAGAACACAAATATTTCCTCACTAAAATTTATTGAGCCCAATCGGGCAATTGGGGTTGAAGATCCATGAGGGGAACCACAATCAAAAATAAGGTAATGGTAAGTAGAACCACACAGATCAGGTTCAGCCACAATCCGCAGCGTGCCATCTGCGTGAGTGATACTCGTTCGCTGGCAAAAATGACCGCGTTGGTGCCGGTACCGGAGGGCAACATAAAGGCAAAAGAGCAAGCAAACGTAGTCGGTATCATCAGCAGCAGAGGGTTGATTTGGCTGGCGATGGCCAATGCCGCTAACACCGGCAGAAAAATATTGGCCGTTGCGGTATTGGAGTTGATTTCAGTAAGGAAAATCATGAGGCTCACTACCAAGAGCAGAATTATGAGCATAGGGAACTGATTGATAAAAACCAACTGCTGGCCAATCCAATCAGCTAATCCGGTTACCTGAAAACTTTCGGCAATGGCGTAGCCGCCACCGACAATCATGGTCACTCCCCAGGGAATTGTCTTGGCAGATTTCCAGTTGAGCAGCGGAGCCGAGTTAGCCCACTTTCCCGAAGGAATCATGAATAATAGCAGTGCGCCGATCATAGCCACTGTGCTATCGTGGGCATAGGAGGCATATTCGCCTAAAAGGGCACTCCAACCCGGAATCACGATGTTGCCAATCACTAGATCACGCCGAAAAATCCATCCCAATGCCACCAGTATAAAGATGACCAGTACTCGCTGTTCGCCCGACTGCATATTCCCTAATGATTGCAACTCTCTGATGATCACGTCCCGCCCGTTAGGGAAATTACCTTGAATGCGGAAGTAGCGAATGAGATACAGCCAGATGACCGGAAGAAAGATCAGCACCAGAGGAATGCCCACCCGCATCCAGTCGAAAAAACTAATCTCAGGCGCACCAGGAAAGAGTTTTTCAATAATACCTACTAACACTAGATTAGGCGGAGTACCGATCAGCGTAGCAGTGCCCCCAATGCTAGCCGCATAAGCAATGCCCAGCATAAGTGCCAGATTGAAATTATCTGAAGTGTCAGTAGCTCGTCGTTCTTCGTTTTGCTTAATAAGGGCCAGGGCAATCGGCAGCATCAGAAGTACTACCGCCACGTTAGTAATCCACATAGAAAGAACGGCCGTAGCCACCATAAAACTAAGAATAATGCGCCGGTAACTGGTGCCAAATAGTTTAATGATCTCTAGGGCAATACGCTTATGCAGATTTTGCAGCTCAATAGCCTTAGCGATAAAGAACCCTGCCAATAGCATCAGCACGTAGTTATTGCCGTAATTATGGGTCGTTTGGTCGGCAGAGAGAATACCCAACAATGGAAACAATGCTACCGGCACAAAAGCCGTAACGTAGATAGGGATTGCTTCGGTTACCCACCAGGCTGCCATCAGTAAAGCTACCGCGGCGGCACGCTGAGCCGTAATAGTCATGCCTTCGGGGGTAGGCATCAGTAAAATCAGCAAAAACAGAAGAATCCCGGCGGATAATCCTGCTATTTTCTGCGTAGACATAATTTAGGTGGTGTATTGCTTAGCAATATAG
>NZ_JBARYM010000788.1:0-2575 GCF_049647865.1 Tunicatimonas sp.
GTTTCGAGGGGTGCCAAAACACTGGTTCTGTTGAGTCGTAGTGGTTACAAGTCTGATTATGATCGAGAAGTAGCCGCTGAAATGCAATCTCAGGGAGTAGATATCTACTCATTTAAATTGGATATCACGAATCTCTCGGATATGACCGGAGTGGTTACCTACATTGAGCAATGTCTACCACCCTTACGGGGTATTATCCACAGTGCAGCGATGTTAGATGACCAACCAATTTCCAAAATGGACCACGAACTGTTTATGAAGGTGTTCCGACCCAAAGCAATTGGAGCCTGGAATCTGCACGAGTCCACCAAGGGAATTCCTCTTGACTTCTTTTTAATGTTTTCTTCAATTTCAGCGGTTTTTGGTTTCCCTGGGCAAACAAACTATTCATCGGCGAATAATTTCTTAGACAAACTGGCTGCTTTCCGGCAATCTCAGGGAATGGCAGGTTCTGCTATTAATCTAGGAGTACTTGACGATTATGCAGGTATGTCTAAAGAAGGCGGACGGTTAATTCAAGCGTTGATTAATCAAGGTTGGGGATTACTGAGTTTGCAAGAAGTGACTAATATGATTGAAAATGTCTTGTTGCATAAACCAGTATCCCGTATGGCCGCCTACTTGGACTGGGGGCGGTTTAAAGATTTTTATTACAATCTAAAAGACGATTCACGGTTTGCGCACCTTATGAAAGCCGAGGCAGTCTCTAGTGCTCAAGGCGAGCAGGGCTTAGTAGATCAGCTTAAATCAGTTTCTGTAGAAGAAAGACACCAGATTCTAGAGGTGAAGCTTGCCGAGTCACTAGCGAAAATCTTGGGTGTTTCTAGTGAAAAGATTGAGACTACCATTCCAATTACTCAAATCGGACTAGATTCACTAATGCTCAATCAGCTTAGGAACTGGATACAGCAGAAGCTTGAAGTTAATTTTCCGTTAATGAAGATTGCTAAGGGGCCCAGCATCCGAGAATTATCTGGCCAGCTTATTGATGATTTGTCTGTAGAGAGAAAAGTAGCGGAAGTATCTACTGATATTTCAGGAATTGCCGATGATAAAGATATTGAGGTCTACAACCAGTGGCTGGTTCGTAAGAAAGGTATACCCCAGGAAGAGGTGCAGTTTCGCATATTCTGCATTCATCCGGTAGGTGCAGGGGCTTCTATGTTTAGTCATTTCATTTATAATCCGCCAAAAGACGCTGAGGTATTAGCATTTCAGCTGCCCGGACGGGAGAATCGCGTGAATGAACCTCACTACGAAGACGTTCTGACACTAGTGAAAGATATGGCCTATGCGATGGAGCCACTACTGGATAAGCCATTTGTTATTTTCGGCCATAGCTTCGGTGGTATGGTAGGCTATGAGCTAATTAAGCATCTGAAAAAGAGGTTGAGCAAAAGCCCAGTCCGCCTTTTTATCTCCGGTACTATTGCCCCTCAGCTTACCAAAAAGTGGAAAGAAAGAGACGTTATTAGCGAAACGGCCATTCTCGCTAACTCTGAAGAGCGTTTGCTTTCACTGATGTCGTATATCGACGATATAGAATTTTTGAAGAAAATTCTGCCGATCATGCGGAAGGATATGACGATGATTATGAACTATGTATATCAGCCCAACGGTAAGTTAGAAATTCCTATTACTGCTTTTGCTGCTGATAAAGATGAAGTAGTCTATCCAAATGAAGTAGAACAGTGGCGAGAACAGACAGTTAACGCGTTTTCTCTAGAAGTGCTGGAAGGAGATCATTGGTTTCTAAGTCGTAATAAGGATCTTGTATCCCAGCGATTGGCCGAAGCTATCCAGCCAACACCATCTGTCATGTAAACAATTTACTACTCGGGGAGAATGTCAGTTTTTCCAGAGTATATCTTCTCACTTTATGTAATAATATTTCAAACCCTATAACTTTCTTAAACTATGAAACTATCAAAACTAGGGGTAAACCCCACCATGTCTCCTTACTTACAGCGTAAAACCGAACTCAATAACCAGATGGCCATCATGTGTTTCTGGATTGGTTTCATTTATGTATTCTTTATTTACGCTCACTATCCGGCTATAGCTATTTATCCTACGTTGTTATTTGTCATTTCTGCCTTTGTTCTGTTACTAAATCATTTGCGGTATGTGCATCTTGCCCGATTTATCAATTCATTTCAAATGATTACATTGGCAACCCTTTTTCATGCCTCTATCATTCAGCAGGGGCAAGATCTGCTAGTGCCTTTTTTCTGTACTCAATTAGCAATGACTTTAATTCCTTGGGTGCTTTACGACTGGAAAGAAAAAAGCGTCATGCTAGTATCACTAGCTATCTGTTATGGACTAGTAGCGAGCCAACAACTGCTAAACGGTGCTATTGAAGTACCAGTGGATGTAACCTACTTCCAGGAAAGCTACCTAACTCCTATGACCTATGTTTGTGCTGCCTTGATTCAAATAGCCTGTGTACTCTGGCTCAAGTATGGGAAGTTGCGAACCGCAGCTGTTGAAACTGAATCGTTCGATGCCGTAAGCGAGCCGGTATTAAACTAATTTTTGTGACGAAAAACCCTCTACCAGAGAAGCAGCTAGA
>NZ_JBARYM010000789.1:0-3694 GCF_049647865.1 Tunicatimonas sp.
CTGCACGATGAGACGATTGAAGGCATTGAAGTAGATGAATTCCAGGTATTTGGTCAGAAACTGAGTGCGATAGAAGTAGCCTCCCTTTATGGTGAGCCGCAAGCACTGGTAGCCTTTCTGGAATCGGAAGATCAAGAACTATTGCTGGATTACTACCTACAAAACTACGATAGCGATTATCGTTCGCTACTGTCGGAACTCACTCAGACCCGAGGCGAGGAAAACGATATTCTGAGCACCTTACCCGAAGTAATGGTAATGAAGGAGCTAACCGAACCTCGTCCTACTTTTTTGCTGGATCGGGGTGCGTACGATGCACCTAGCAAACGGGTATATCCGTCTACGCCCACCTCGGTACTGGAATTCCCGGAAGATTTACCGACCAACCGCTTGGGCTTAGCCCAGTGGCTCACCAACAAAGATAACCCCCTGACCGCTCGGGTGGCCGTGAACCGCTACTGGCAGATGCTGTTTGGTCGGGGGCTAGTGAATACTTCTAACGATTTCGGCAATCAGGGAGAGTTTCCTTCGCATCCTGAATTACTGGACTGGCTGGCGGTGCAGTTTCGCGAATCGGACTGGGATGTGAAAGCACTGATGCGGTTACTGGTTACTTCAGCTACCTATCAGCAGTCGTCGGTAGCTTGGCCGGAGTTGCTGGAGCAGGATAAAGAGAATGTTTGGCTGGCCCGCGGTCCGAGTTACCGTATGCCCGCCGAAATGATCCGAGATAATGCGCTGGCCGTTAGTGGATTGATTAATGATTCTATCGGTGGTCCCAGTGTGAAACCTTATCAACCGCCCGGATTATGGAAAGAACTGGCCACCCGGAACGTCACTAAGTACGTGCCGGATACCGGTGACGACTTGTACCGCCGCGGCTTATACACCATCTGGAAGCGCAGTTCGCCTCCCCCCTCAATGGTTAGTTTTGATGCTTCAGACAAATATTTATGCACCGTGAAGCGGCAAAAAACCAATACCCCGTTACAGGCTCTAGTGCTGCTGAACGACCCTCAGTACGTAGAGGCCGCCCGGATGTTAGCCGAGCGCATGGTAACTGAGGGAGGAAATAACTTGGACGATCAGCTACGTTTCGGATTCCGGACCCTAACCAGCCGAGAGCCAGATGAGCGAGAGTTAACTTTACTCAAACGATTGTATCAGGAAGAAAAAGCCGCCTTTGAAGAAGAGATTGCAAGTGCCGATAGCTTACTTCGAGTAGGCGAATACGCTCCCAATCAGTCTATCCCTAAAGATCAGCTAGCCGCCCTAACCATCGTAGCGAATACGTTGGTGAACTATGATGAAGCAGTGTATAAAAGGTAAGATCGATTGCTCTATTGCTCGATTGCTCAATAGCTCGATTGTTAAATTGAAATAAAAAATACGTGGAAGAAAGAAGCACTACAAACACGTTCAATAATGTAAAACGATAAGCTATGGCATATACTAAAATCGCCGAACGAGTTACTTATCAGGAATTCCTGAATATGGAAATTCCCGATGATGATAATTATATCTACGAACTACTGAACGGCGAAATTGTGAAATACTCTGCTCCCGAATCTAAACATCAGGTTGTATCAGCCAATCTATTTAGAAAACTTGATGGTCATGTTTTTAAAAAGAAATTAGGTCGCGTGCTGTACGCTCCCATCAGCGTATTTTTAGGCGAGTACAGCGCCCCTCAACCCGATTTGTTATTTGTATCCACCCAGAACCAAGAAATCATTCAGCAAAAAGGCGTGATGGGCGTACCGGATTTGATGATAGAAATCGTCTCTCCTGGCTCAGTCGTACGCGATAGGGTGCACAAGAAAGAAATTTACGAGCAAGCAGGGGTACCCGAGTACTGGATTGTTGACCCAAAATACTTTACGGTAGAAGTTTACGAGCTTACTGATTCTGGTTATACGCTCTTTCAGGATGTGGAAGGCGGAGGCACTATCGAGTCCAAAGTAATTAAAGGGCTGAAAATTGATGTGGGGGATATTTTTAATGAATAAGGGTTCGATTGCGCCCGGCGCCCGGCTCCCGGCGCCCGGCTCGATAGCTCAATTGTTAAAATAGCACAGAAAAAAATGGAAGATAGGAAATACTTACAGCTTAATGATATAGATGCCTATCGGGTAGCTTTTCGTTTGAGCAATTTGGTTTGGGAAGAGGTCACTCGATGGGACTATTTTGCTAAAGACACGGTGGGCAAACAATTTGTAAGGGCGATAGATAGTGAATCGGCTAATATTGCCGAGGGATTTGGACGCTACGGAAAAAAAGATAAGATTAAGTTTTACCGCTACGCTAATGGTTCACTAAAGGAATGCCTCGATTGGAACGAAAAAGCGAAGATCAGAAAGCTAGTTTCTCATAGTATTTACAAAAACATATTCACTGAACTACAACAGCTACCCCTACTGATCAACCAACTCATTAAATACACCAACCTCACCCTAAAAATATAAAAAATTTATTCTACGCGCTCACTCAACAATAGAGCCATCGAACAATAGAACAATCGATATATGAAACTCCTTCATAACCAACATATTGACCGTCGGGATTTTCTAACGAAGACCAGTTTAGGCTTGGGCAGTGTCGCGCTGTCTTCCCTGCTAGGCTCTACCAAGCTGTTTGGGAAAACGGCCCCGGTTGGCGGAGGTGGCGGTACGATTGACCATCTGCACTTTGCCCCCAAAGCTAAGCGGGTTATTTATCTGTTTCAAAGTGGTGGGCCTTCTCAACTGGAGACATTTGATTACAAACCTACATTGCAGGAGCGAGTGGGTCAGGAGTTGCCGGATTCAGTACGAGGCGGGCAGCGGTTGACTGGAATGACATCCGGGCAGAAATCATTTCCACTGGCGGGGTCGGTATTTGACTTTGCCCAGTACGGTAGCAGCGGGGCTTGGGTGAGCGGATTGATGCCGCATACCGCCAAGATTGTGGATGAACTGTGCTTTGTCAAATCCATGCACACCGAAGCGATCAACCATGATCCGGCGATTACCTTCTTCCAAACCGGCTCTCAGCAAAATGGTCGTCCGTCAATTGGTTCGTGGATCAGCTACGGCTTGGGTAGTGATAACGACAATCTACCGGCCTTTTGCGTACTACTATCCAAAGGGCGAACGGGTGACCAACCCTTGTACGCTAAGCTCTGGGGCAGTGGCTTTTTGCCGTCTTTGCACCAAGGAGTGCAGTTTCGGTCGGGCAAAGACCCAGTGCTGTACCTGAATGACCCGCCGGGTATGAAGAAAAGCAGTCGGCGACGAATGCTAGATTACCTGAAAGAACTGCACGACATTCAGTACGAAAAGGTGGCTGACCCGGAAATAAATTCGCGTATCGCTCAGTACGAAATGGCCTATCGGATGCAAGCCTCGGTTCCGGATACGATGGATATTTCGCGAGAGCCGGACTATATCTACGAAATGTACGGAGAGCAGTCGCGGCAACCAGGTACTTTTGCTGCCAACTGCTTACTGGCCCGGCGGCTGATTGAAAAAGACGTAAAATTTATTCAGCTCTACCATCAGGGCTGGGATCAGCACGGCAATCTGCCGAAGGATATTCAGACGATGGCGAAGAGCGTAGACCAACCTTCGGCGGCCTTAGTGATGGACCTGAAACAGCGTGGCTTGCTAGACGATACGCTGGTAATCTGGGGCGGAGAGTTTGGGAGAACAAATTA
>NZ_JBARYM010000790.1:0-14449 GCF_049647865.1 Tunicatimonas sp.
GTGTACAGCCACTTAAATCAAGCAGTTAGTACCATGGAAACCCAACGGGAAATTCTGAATGGGCTAATGAACCTGTACATGTCAATGCTTAGCAATAAGATGAATAATGTGATGAAAACACTCACCATTATCGCCACCATCTTTATTCCGCTCACCTTTGTAGCGGGGGTCTACGGCATGAACTTTCAAAATATGCCCGAACTATCCTGGGACTGGGGCTACCCTGCCGTTATGGGATTTATGCTCGTTACTGGCCTACTCATGTATATCTGGATGCACAACAAGCGCTGGTTCTGATAACACTTGGCCTTTCGGGATCGTTAGAGTAGTAAGAAATATATTTTTTAACGATTTAATTTTTTAGACGATGGCACAGCGAGATACAAACACGACAGGAAAACAAGCGAAAGGCGAACCTTCTGGTACCTCTCCTCAGCAAGATAAAGCTTCTATTAAAGAAGTAGGTGAAGTAGATTTGGAGCGGGAAGAAGAACTTCGGGAGCAATTTACCGATGGCCAAGGGAATCCCGACCCGAGTAAAGCACCATTAAAGAATCCAAACCGGAATACTGATAAGGTCAAAATTGACCAACCATCCTACGGAAGCAAAACCTAAGCACGAAGCCCCAATTTTGGGGCTTTTTTGATGAATACTTTCTGCTATAAAATAGAAGTGCATTCGTCTGTAGTTGACGAATCTATTTGGGAATACTTTCTACCTTACCACACTAGTGATTTAAGAGACTACTATGAGCGACATTACCACCATCTTCTTTGATGTAGGCGGCATTCTTTTAACCAACGGCTGGGACCACATGACTCGTGAGGCCGCCGCCGCCGTTTTTGAATATGATTATGAGGAAGCAGAAGAAAAGCATCAGCACTATGTGCAGAGCTTTGAGTGCGGACGCACGCTATTAAAGGAGTATCTGGATAAAGTAATCTTTACCCAACCTCGTCACTTTACCATTGAAGAGTATATCAATTTTATGGAGACTCAATCGAAGCCCCACCCCAAAAATATTGAACTGATAAGAAAACTAGCTAAGCAAGGTAAATACGAATTGGCGACCATCAATAACGAATCGTTAGCACTGAACGAATACCGAATTAAATATTACAAACTCTACGAATCTATTCCCCACTTTTTTAGCTCCTGCTATATGGGCGTAATGAAGCCTGATTGCGATATTTTTCAACGAGTTTTGTGGATTACCCATCGGGAAGGCCAGCAGTGTCTGTTTGTAGATGACCGACTGGAAAATGTAAAAGCCGCCCGAAGCTGTGGCTTGCAGGCAGCAGTAGTTGAGCAGCCTTCGGAGCTTAAGAATGTTCTTCAGGCTGCTGGAATACAACTGTAGCAGTTTACTAGGGGGCAGAGATAATATCTCCCGAGCCCGTTACAGAACTCTCGACCTGAGGATTTCCGTAGTATTTGATGTTACCGCTACCTCGAATTTCAGCTTTAAGCAATTCCGAAGCAAATACAGATGCATCGCCACTACCGCTAATACGGATGTCGCAAATTTCAGAATCTAATTCCCAGGCATCATAGTTTCCCGATCCTGACATACGAATTTCTTGTTCTACTATTTTGCCGACAATTTGAAAATCACCGGAACCACTACTTTCTACCAATAATCGAGTATAAAATACTTCCAGGTCCATATCACCTGATCCTGATACATCCAATTCTAACTCATCTCCGTCCAGAGAGGTCTGCCCATAAACATCTCCAGAACCATCGACACTAATAGCACTCACTACGGGCACCGTAATGTAGACGTTCACGGGGTTGTTGCTTTGGTAATTGCGGGAATTACTGATCTCTAACTCATTTCCCCTCACTTTGGTAGTAATAACCGGTACAATGTTATCGTCAGCTTCAACTTCTACTTGTTGGTTCGCTCCCTGGCTAATAATAACATTTGCCGATCCTTCTACTTCAATTCGGCTGAATGAATCTAAAATACGTCCTTCGGTAATCACATTATCAGAACCACGAACGGTCGGACCAACGCCAAAGCCATCGTCATCATCAATATCGATGTAACAACCGGTAGTAATAACAGTAATTAGCGCAAATAAGAAAATAGATTGGAAGAACTTCATAGCAGTCGTAATTTTGTTTTATACTACTATTACCAATTAATAGAGAGTTACCCTACCTGACTACTAAAAATATTTTGCCTTCCTTTGACTAAATAGTGAACGGATACCACTTCTGATCGCTTTTGCTGGACTCTACAACATTCTTTACAAAAGCCATTCCGCGAACCGCATCTTCAATTGTCGGAAAATCATCTGCGTAGGGAGGCACCTCCTCGTCGCTCAAGCGAGCTTGTAGCGTAAGAGCAACGTTACGGTATACGTTAGCGAATGCTTCTATATACCCTTCGGGATGTCCGGCTGGCAAGCGGGTGTTATGCATAGCGTGGTCTGAAAGGTAGTCGTGATCTCCACCGGTTCGGTAAATTTCTACCGGACGATCGGGCCACTTTACCAACAGGGTGTTAGGGTTCATTTGGTGCCACTCTATTCCTCCTTTTTCGCCGTAAGCGTAAATTTTGAAGGCATTTTCTTCACCTACCGAAATCTGGCTGGCGTGTAGCACTCCTCGGGCTCCGTTGTTGAAGCGGAGCAACACATTACCATCGGTATCTAGTTCGCGACCGTCACCAAAGGCAGTTAGGTCAGCGCAGAGTTCGGTAATTTGCAATCCGGTGATATATTCAGCTAAGTTTTCTGCGTGAGTACCAACGTCACCCCTACAATTACTAATACCAGCCCGTTTGGGATCAGTGCGCCACGAAGCTTGCTTTTGACCTTCGGCTTCCAACTTTTGAGCCAGCCAGCCCTGCGGATACTCTACTACTACTTTGCGAATCTTCCCCAACTTACCCGAACTCACCAAATGTTTAGCTTCCTTCACCATTGGATAACCAGTGTAATTATGTGTGAGTGCGTACAGTAGTCCGGTGCTATCCACCAGGGTTTGTAGTTCCTTGGCTTCTTCTAGAGTGAAGGTTGCCGGCTTGTCCGATACTACGTGAAATCCGTTCTCTAACGCTAGCTTTGCCGGAGGAAAGTGCATGTAGTTGGGGGTTACAATAGAGATAAAGTCCATCCGAACATCTTCCGGTAAAGCTTTTTCCCGTTCAATCATTTCCTGAAAATCACCGTATGCCCGGTCTTCCGGAAGGTAGAGTTCCTTCCCTGATGCCTTTGATTTTTCGGGCGTGCTACTGAAGGCTCCACACACTAACTCAATATGTCCGTCGAGAGTAGCAGCCATGCGGTGAACGGCACCAATGAAAGCACCTTGTCCGCCACCAACCATTCCCATTCTTATTTTTCGCTTCATACAATTGTCAGATTTATGTTGTGATTTTAATAAATAGAATGTTATAGATTAGCTTAAAAAATTACTTTTCTAAAAAATAGTGCATTGTTCACAAATTTATAAATTTGCAAAACATAAGCTATTTTTTTAGCCTGTAAAAGCATTTACTGTGTAGTATTATCGCATCTTTTAGGTAATTTTTGATATGGAAAAACACGATCGGAGGAAATTTCTAAAACAATCTTCCACAATAGTCGCTGGCGGTAGTATAGCGTCTACACTACCGATTGGAAGCCAAGCCGCTAAACTTTTTTCTGCTAACGAAAAGATTACTCTGGGGGTAATCGGTTGCAATGGTATGGGCTTTTCTGATCTGAAGGCTCATTTAAATATTCCTAACGTAGAATGCGCGGCGTTATGTGATGTAGACGCGAACGTATTAGAAAAACGGGCAAGTGAAGTAGAGAAGATGACCGGAATGCGGCCAAAAACCTACAGCGATTACCGAAAGCTTCTCGAGCAAAAAGATATTGACGCAGTAATTATCGGTACTCCCGATCATTGGCACTGCCTAATGATGGTAGACGCTTGCGAAGCCGGTAAAGACGTGTACGTAGAAAAGCCGATTGCCAACTCTATTGAAGAGTGTAATTTAATGGTAAAAGCCGGCGAACGTTATAATAAGATTGTACAGGTGGGTCAGTGGCAACGCAGCGATGAGCACTGGGATCAAGCGTTAGCTTACGTGAACTCTGGCAAATTGGGCAAAATTAGGCTGGTAAAAGCTTGGGCGTATATGGGTTGGGTGCCTCCTGTTCCAGCGGTGTCTAATCTTGACCAGCCACCCGCGGGAGTAGATTACAATATGTGGCTAGGGCCTGCGCCAGATCGCCCGTTTAATAAGAACCGCTTCCATTTTAACTTCCGCTGGTTCTGGGATTACGCCGGAGGGCTGATGACCGACTGGGGAGTACACCTAATTGACATGGTATTGGCTGGGATGAATGCTACGGCCCCTAAATCAGTTATTGCTTCAGGGGGAAAGCTTGCTTACCCGAATGATGCCCAAGAAACCCCCGATACCATGCAGGCAATCTATGAGTTTGAAGACTTCTCTATGCTGTGGGAACACGCTATGGGGATTGACTTGGGACCATACGGAAGAGGGCACGGGGTTGCCTTTATCGGAAACTTGGGTACATTGGTAGTAGATCGTAATAAGTGGGAAGTAATTCCTGAGACAGAAAAAGGAAAATATAAAACTGAAGCTTTACCAACCCGAAACCGAAGGGGAACCAGCGGGTTAGATAAACATGCCGTAAATTTTATCAATAGCATTAAGACGCGCGAAAAACCGGTATGTAGTATAGAAGTTGGTCGGTTAGCTGCCGTAAATGCTCATTTGGGTAATGTGGCGTTTAAGACGGGGCGTAAAGTATACTGGAACGATGAACAAGGTCAGTTTAAAGATGATAGCGAAGCTAACACACTACTCAAAGCCGAATATCACGGCAAATGGAAATTGCCTTCTGTTTAAACAAGAATTATAACCATACAATATATTTAATGAAAATGAGACACATTTTAGCCAGCCTATTACTAATATTTATCTCCTCATCGCTTGCAGCCCAACAGTTCAAAGAAGCCGACGAATACAAACCTGAAGATACTGAGTTCTGGGACCCTGAGCCTCAAAAAATTGATCCGGGTGAGAGTAACGCCACACCTCCTTCTGATGCCATTGTGCTCTTCAATGGAGATGATCTTTCTAAGTGGGAGAATAAAGACGGAGGTGAACCCGGATGGGAAGTTAACGGCGATCATTTTACCGTGAAGCCGGGCACTGGGGTTATTCGTACCAAAGATGATTTTGGTAGTTTTCAACTACATATTGAGTGGCGGTCACCTCAGGAAGTTGTAAGTGAGAGTCAAGGTCGAGGAAATAGCGGTATATTTCTACAGGGGTTGTACGAAGTGCAAGTACTGGATTCGTACGACAATCGCACGTATGCTAATGGGCAAGCTGGAAGTATCTACAAGCAGTCGCCTCCTTTAGTGAACGCTATGCGACCACCCACAGAATGGGAGACCTACGATATTATTTATTCTGCACCAGAATTTGATGAGAAAAACGGAGCCTTAGTAGAGGCAGGTTACGTAACTGTACTGCACAACGGTGTAGTAGTACAAAACAATACCAAATTACAGGGAACTACTGCCTATATTGGCACCCCCCAGTGGAAAGCCCACGGCGATGGTCCCATTGTTCTGCAAGACCACAGTAACCCAGTTAGTTTCCGTAACATCTGGATTCGCGAGTTGTAAGTAGTATTCTTAGTGTTAAAGTGTTTTAGTGCTCGGGTGTTAAAGTATTGATAGTTAGCGGTATTCGCTTAGCTCCGAACACCGGTTTATAATCTACTTAAATACTAATATCTCCAGCACCTTAACACTATAAAATCATAACACCGAAATAATGCTCTATAAAGTAATTAATATAGTGTTAACGCTGCTTTTTGCACTATTTTCCTACTTTCAATTAAATGACCCGGATGCTTTTAGTTGGGTATTTCTGTACGGGTTTGTAGCAGTGATGACTGGAATGGCCATCTTTAACCGGTATAATCTAGCCTTTCTTATCCCGGGTATTGCCATCTTTACGCTCTACTTCTTTTATCTTACGCCTGGCATTTTAGATTGGATTATTAGTGACGACAACTTGGTAGGAGTGGAGATGACAGACGATAAACCCTATATTGAAAAAACGCGAGAGGCATTTGGCCTTTTAATGGGTCTGACAGCACTATTGTTTGTATTGGCACAGCAGTACTGGTTTTATAAAACAAAATAGACAGGCTAATATGGTAAAGAGGGCGGGGATTGTAGGAGCGGGGATTGCAGGTATTGCCTCGGCTATTCGCTTAGCCAATAAGGGTTATCATGTAGATGTTTATGAGGCCAACACTTATCCCGGTGGGAAGTTGAGTGAAATTAAGTTAGGTGATTATCGTTTCGATGCCGGTCCTTCGCTATTCACACTGCCCGAATTAGTAGATGAGCTATTCACACTGTCGGGTGAACAAATCCAAGATCATTTTGAGTATCAGCATTTACCCGTCGCTTGCCATTATTTTTACGAAGACGGCACTTTTCTAAAAGCGTATGCCGACCGAGAGAAATTTTTGGAAGAAGTAAGTCAAAAGACTACGGAGTCATCTCAGACTATTCAGGCTGCTTTGGATCGTAGTTCTTATCTTTACGATACGCTATCAGACTTATTTATGAAGCGTTCGCTGCACCGCTGGCAAACGTTTGTGAATAAGAAAGCGTGGCGAGCCTACAGCAAACTGCACCGACTAGATTTTTTTCGAAGTATGCATCAGGCCAATCAGCAGCAATTTCAAGACAAACGAGTAGTACAGTTATTCAATCGCTACGCCACCTACAACGGTTCTAATCCCTACGAAGCCCCCGCCACAATGAATATTATTCCGCACCTGGAATTTAATATTGGGGCGTATTTTCCTACTCGAGGTATGTACTCTATCACCGATAGCTTATATAAGTTGGCTCAACGGTTAGGAGTACGGTTTCATTTTCAGTCTCAGGTAAAAGAAATCGAAACTGATAACTCAGGAGTGAAAGGAATAAACGTGGCGGGGGAGATACAACACTATGATGTGGTAGTGAGTAATATGGATGTAGTTAACACGTACCGTAAGTTATTGCCGAAAGTAAAACCTCCGACTCGACTGCTAAATCAACCTAAATCTAGTTCGGCACTTATCTTCTACTGGGGGGTTAATCATTCCTTTCCAGAACTAGATTTACACAATATCTTCTTCAGCCAGAACTACCAGCAGGAGTTTGAACACATATTTCAAAAGAAAACCATTTATCACGATCCAACAGTCTACGTTAATATTACGGCTAAGTACAAAACTGATGATGCCCCACCTGGCGCAGAAAATTGGTTTACTATGATTAATGTGCCTAATAATGAGGGGCAAGATTGGGATGCTTTGATCAATCAAGCCCGTAACAGTATTATAGATAAAGTTAGCAATCGGTTGGGGGTAAATGTGGGTTCAAAAATTGTAGCTGAAGACATTCTTGACCCTCGCACTATTGAGAGCCGAACTTCTTCTTCGCAAGGGGCTTTGTACGGCAACAGCTCTAACAATCGCTACGCAGCATTCCTACGGCACGCGAATTTTAGTCGTAAGATTAAGGGACTATATTTTTGCGGAGGAAGTGTTCACCCCGGGGGCGGAATTCCCCTTAGTCTACTTTCAGCAAAGATCGCTGTAGACCAAATAAAGTAATAACTGAAAATTAATGCTATTGAATAATGAAGTTATTGATCATCCCTCATTCCTCATCATTTAAGCTTTGATGCTAGCCATGGCCGAATCTTCACCAACCAATTGTCGGTATCGTTCGTAACGAGTTAAAATCTCACGAACGTAATTTACCGGCTCTGCTCCGCGCACGTAGCCCGATTTGGCCACCGGATCATTGTAGTATTCGGGCTTAGATTTCAGCAACAGATACTTTGATACATTAGCCCATTTATCAGGGTTCTCATCATGCTTGCGAGCTAGTCGGCGGGCATCTAATACGTGGCCCTGACCAGCGTTGTAAGAAGCTAGTACGAACTTGATCCGTTCCTGATCGTCAGAAATATATTTCTCCCAAATTTTATCTAGCCAGTTTAAGTAAGCTACCGCCGCTGCCAAACTTTGAGTTGGATTTCGCATATTGCTTACCCCGTACATCTCGCCGGTTGCGGGCATTAGTTGCATCAAACCTACTGCACCCGCCCACGACTCAGCATTAGCATCAAACTTAGATTCTTGATAAGCCTGAGCGGCTAATAATCGCCAGTCCCACTGTAAACTATCTGCCGCTTGCTTAATAATGTCATCGTAGGGTGAAATAGTATTGCCGGTAAGCGATGAATAATCGCTACGTACCCGACGTAAGTTCGCTTTAGGGCTTTTATAGTATTTGTTATAAATAACGTAGTAGTCAGCTTCTTGCTTCATCCCGCGTATCCAAGTATTAACGGCTTCTAAGAAATTGGGAGCATTCGCTCGCGTGGCCCAAGCAATTTTTTGCGGAAAGCTGATTGGAGTGTTTACATCAATAATAGAGTAATAGGTAGCGTTTACTAGTGCCAAGTCTTCTTTCGCTACAGTAAAATTAATTTCACCATCAGCCACCATTCTAATAAGCGTTTCTGAATCTAACTCCTTTTCTACAATCTTAATCTCACCGCCAATTTCTTCGGATAGATTCTCTAAGCGAGTAGCGTAAGAAGAACCAGCCGGAACCCATACTTCTTTTTCGTCTAATGCTAACGGATTACGAATCAGATATTCTTCAATTTGGTGGCGCTTTCGCTGTCGCCAGTTGGGGGGCTTGCGCTGAATAAGTACTTGCTTCACTTCATTATGATGCTCGGTAAAGGCAACCCGCTTTTTATGTTGAGCGGTCACTGCCATATTATAGGCAATAATATCTCCCTCGCCCGAATTCAGCATTTGAATAGCCTCCTCTACACTACTGGTTAGTTTAATGTTGAGTTCTAAGTCCAGCGATTGAGCCAATCGGTTTAGTAACTCGTACTCGTACCCCATCGGTTGTCCCCGGTAGATAAAGTATCCGGTAGAGCTATTATTAACAATAGCAATTAGAGTATCGCGCTTCTGTATCTGGTCTAAGTCTAACTCAACCAGAGCAGTAGCTTCTTGTTCTGCTTCAGTCTGCTGAATCATTCTTCCTTCTTCTTTGCAAGCAAATGCTAGAAGTAGAAAAAAGGAAAATAGAGCAAATTTTGAAGATACTATATCAAAAAATGTTTTCACTTTATTATAATTAAGATAGCACCTTCCAATCAGTAATCAAGAGCGCTACCTATGTAATCTCTAGTGTCTAGAACCAATATTCTGACTTTTCTTTAAATTATCTACGAATATTTTGTAAAAATTCGTAGAAATAATTAACGAAAGTCGTATTGGTAAGGTTTATTTTGTCTAACGATCAGAAATATTTTGCAGTTATAATACAAATATTACATACGTTATAAAATCTAAATTATAGAAAAAAATTTAATAATAAAAATAAATGTTTGTATTATTTTAATTTATTGTAGTTGAAGAACCTGGGTTTAATACTTTATACTAAGCTAGAGCTGAAGCTAAAAACACTAAAATATCAGGCAGTTCCGTCCCGAAGGCAGTTTCGTCAGGTTAGTGCAAATGGGTACCATAGCATACTATTATCGGTTGCTGGTCAAAGTCCTGTTGACATTGAGTTATTTCTAGGAATCAGAATTGATATGGTAGAAGACTTAGTATACCAATTCACTGATGGACTGCGAGAGTATGGCCCCTACAGCACTACCTTAATTGTTCCTGCTAGAAAAATATCCAGCGAATCGCAGTACTCCTATCAGTTGGCCACTGAAGAAGAAATTCCCGACGTTCTACATAAAATCATGCATTTTCTAAATGAGCGGGGATTTCCTTTTCTGAAGGAATACGGTAGCGTAAAAGTATTAAACAAACTGTATAACCAGCATCCTGAACAGAAGATGAGTTACGTGACGAATGAACTTCACCGAGCCTTGCGCGGAATAGTGTTGGCTAAACTTGATCAGCAACCTCGGTGGAAAGAACTGGTAGATCAGTATCGAACCAAACTACAAAAGCAAGGGCTACCCGAAGTGCAGATGCAAGGCTACGAACGACTAGTTCAGTATTTAACCAACTATTCATTTAGCTAGATAGTAAACCCGGACGCCGCTCTTGAGTGCGATTTACCGATTGCTCTTCTCGCCAATCATCAATTAACTTTTGATTACCCGAAAGAAGTACTTCCGGCACTTTCCAACCGCCAAACTCTGCCGGACGAGTGTAAACCGGAGGTGCCACTAGATCGTCTTGAAAAGAGTCGGACAAAGCGGAGGTTTCGTTGGATAGTACTCCGGGAATAAGTCGAATAATAGAATCGGCCAAGACTGCGGCGGCTAATTCACCACCCGATAGCACGTAGTCGCCAATACTAATTTCGCGCGTAATCAAATGCTCCCGAACCCGCTCATCCACACCTTTGTAGTGACCGCACAGAATAATCATGTTTTCCAGTAGCGAAAGCCGATTTGCTATCTTCTGAGTCAGTAGTTCACCATCCGGACTCATGTAGATAATTTCATTATACTTTCTTTGAGATTGTAAAGATTCAATACAACGAACAATTGGTTCAATCATCAGCACCATGCCCGCGCCACCGCCAAACGCATAATCGTCTACCTGCCCGTGTTTATTCACTGCGTATTCACGCAGATTATGGACTTGCACCCTCACAATCCCTTTATCTTGCGCTCGCTGAAGGATAGAATGAGAGAACGGACTATTCAGTAAAGCCGGAACACAGGTAATAATATCAATTTGCATAGCACTATCTTTTGAAGGTAAAGGTAAAAATGAGAACGAATTGTTCATAACCTGCCCCTGATCTAGTATTTTTGTTGAGACACAAATCCACTGAGAAGCAAGATTTCTGTTGTGGAACAATGCGTCTCAACCAAAAAATTTAACTATGAGAAAAAAGATTATTGCTGGTAATTGGAAAATGAATAAGACATTAGAAGAAGGAAAAGTTCTAACGTCTGAAGTAGTAAATATGGCGAAAGATGAACTGCGCGATGATGTACAGCTTGTACTTTGTACGCCTTTTATTCATTTGAGTGGCTTACAGTCTATGCTAGCAGATTCTACAGTTGCGTTAGGGGCCCAAAATTGCAGTAACTATGCTTCGGGAGCTTACACGGGGGAAACCTCAGCAGCCATGCTTCAATCTATTGGAGTAGATTACGTGATATTGGGTCATAGCGAGCGAAGAGAATATTTTGGTGAAACAGATTCCTTATTAGCGGAAAAAGTAGATATAGCACTGGAAAATGGTTTAACCCCTATTTTCTGCTGCGGAGAACCACTTGGTGTGCGAGAAAAAGACGGCCAGCAAGCTTACGTGCAACAGCAAATCGAAGAAAGCTTATTTCACTTAAGCACAGAAGATTTCGGTAAAATTGTAATTGCTTACGAACCTATTTGGGCGATTGGCACCGGTAAAACGGCAAGTTCCGATCAAGCGCAGGAAATGCACGCTGCCATTCGCAAGCAGATTACGGAGAAGTACGGAGAAGAGATTGCTAACAACACCTCAATTCTATACGGCGGAAGTATGAAGCCTGGCAACGCTGAAGAACTATTATCTTGCTTAGATGTAGATGGCGGACTAATTGGCGGAGCTTCCCTCAAATCACGCGACTTCGTAGATATTGCCAAATCATATTAAGTTAGTGTTCGTGTGTTAATGTGCTCATGTATTCAGGTCTTTAAAAATTTGAACTACTTGAACACGTAAACACCTGAATACATGGACACATTAAGTCGTGAAACAATACATCGCTGTAGAAATTAAGTGTGAAGAGTCGCTTCGAGAGATGCTAATGGCTGAATTGGGCGAAGTGCAGTACGATTCATTTCTAGAAACCGAAGATGGACTAGAGGCATATGCCGAACAAGAATCTTTCAACCAATCGCAGCTAGAAGAGATACTTCAGCAATACGGCTTGGCTCCTGCGGACTACCAGGTGCAAACGGTGGAAGAAAAAAACTGGAACGTAGAGTGGGAAAAGCATTTCACTCCTATTGTAGTAAACGATCAGTGCTTAGTAAAAGCAACCTTCCACCAGATTAAAAAAAAATATCCCTACGAAATTATCATTGATCCAAAGATGGCCTTCGGCACCGGGCATCATGCGACTACCTACTTAATGTTACAGTGGCAACTGGAGCTTGAACTCAAAGGTAAATCAGTGGTTGATGCGGGTTGTGGCACAGGAGTACTGTCTATTATGGCAAAAAAGCGAGGGGCGAACCAAGTCATAGCCTTCGATAACAATGAGTGGGCCGTAACCAACAGCCAGGAAAACTTGGAGTTGAACCAATGTTCGGAAATTCAGCTATTTTTAGGCACGATACAAGATGTAGAGATTAAACAATCTACCGACATAATTCTGGCGAACATAAACCGCAACGTGCTGCTGGAAGAAATGGAGTTATACGTACAAAGGCTCAGTTCCACTGGACAACTTTTACTTAGCGGATTTTTAGAAGCTGACCAAACCCTTATTGAACAAAGAGCATTGCAAGCCGGATTACAGCCGGTCGGAGTAAAATACCATGACGGTTGGGTAGCGCTGCTGCTTGAGCGGATATAAAGTAAGAACATGATTAATCATGTTCCCACTAAGCACTACAACATCTCCTTAAAAAGTACATCCCTTACTTCCGTGAAATTATTGTGCGGATATAATTCTGCTTCTGGCTAAATTTTTTCGTTGATAAAACGTTATAGTCTAGACAGGTACGTGAATAAACTAGTGGTATGAAGGCGAAGTATATTTTCTTCACATTATTGCTGTATACGCAATTAAGTTGGGCGCAACGCTACGAGTTTATCGATAGCCTTACCTACGGTGATCAAGTTCGAGAGTGGTTTTCTCAGGCCAGCGACAGTAGCACTATCAAATTAGGCGAACAGTTTGCGATTTTTTGGGATGGCGGTGCGTTATCTTCTGCTCAAAAAGATACTCTAGCTGCGGTAACTACCCAAATGTTAGCTAAAAATTACAAGCTAAAACCTTACTTGGTAGATCTTCACGCAACCGTACTATATTCAGTAGATTCTGCTAATATTAGTGCTGCCAACCTAGATGCTATGCTGGGGATGCTCAATAAAATGCTGGCCTACTATGATCGCCGACAGGTAGGCTACAGCTTAGGTACACTAAAATCTTTCTTTGCAGAAAAGGCTCTACATCGGGTCAATTTCAACAAATTATACGCTGAAGCGGATAGCTACTCATTTGAATTTATTCAAGCACCCGAAGATGAATTCATACCGGAAGAAGATCTTAACGAAGGAGAAGATGAATTTTTGAGTGAAGAAGATCTGTGGGAAGCAGATACGGAAGAAACCACTGAAGAAGATGCCTGGAGTGATGATGCTTGGGGAGACAACGATACTTGGGCTGACGAAGATTGGGGGACTACTGCTGACGAAGCATTACCTGAAAGCGAAGAAGAGGAAGAAACCGATATTCTGGATTACTTAATTCAGGAGCCTGTTCAGCCCGAACTGACTGGAGCTATTATGCGCTTCCAGAATGTAGATTTTACCTTTACCACTACGTACGATACAGCCCACCTCCGTGAGGCTAACGGTGCTATTATGCTAAAAGATCAGCTATTTGTAGGCGAAGGCGGAAAATTTGACTGGACCATGGCTGGCCTAAGCGAAGATTCAGTGTATTGTACGCTAAGCAAATATAACTTTGATATTAGAGCACCTAAGCTAAATGCTGAAAAGACAGCAATGACCTACGTAGGCAAGATTAGCGGTCCGGTAGAAGGACTGTTTGAATTTGCTAGTCAGCGCCATCAGAGCCTACGAGATGCTCGCTACCCCCGATTTAAGAGCTACCGTAGCGATATAACGGTTAGCATTTATGAAAAGCCAGAAATTAATCCGAACCAAGTCTCTCTCATTGGCGGATTCTCACTAATAGGTAGCCGAATTAGTAGTGCTTCTTTTTACGAAGGCGAAACCACAGTAGAAGTACGCGAGAAGGGCGGTCTAAAGTTTAAAGCTACTTCACTACGCTTCGGCATTACTGATTCTTTAATGACTAGTAGCCAAGCAAGTGTAGCCATCTACCAGAAGAATGACTCTATCTATCATCCGGCAGTTCGGTTTAAATATATTTTAGACTCCTCGTATTTGGTACTGCAAACAACCAAAGGCGATTTTAAACGCACCCCTTTTATGTCTACCTTTCTTAAGATGGACATTCGGGCCGATATGGTTCAGTGGAATTTACAAACCGATAGTTTAGCTATTTCTACGCTTTCGGCTCGCGATAAAGTGCCTGTTCTATTTGAGTCGCAAGAATACTTTAGCGAACAACAGTTTGACCAGTTAGGGCGTATGTATGATTTTCATCCGCTTATTATGGCGGTAAGCTACGCTCGT
>NZ_JBARYM010000791.1:0-7026 GCF_049647865.1 Tunicatimonas sp.
GCGAGCGGTGGAGTTTAGATTTCTCTCTCTCTGGATTTAGCTTAAACTTCCTAGATCTTAATGGAGACCCCTCGGCTGCTTTACTCTTAGGGGCAGCAACCGTTTCCCCTGACATAGGTTTTAGCTACTACTTCTAAATTAATCACGGTAACGTTTAGTCAGCTCATCGTAAGAATCAAGGCGGCGATCGCGGAAGAAGGGCCAGATACGACGCACATTTTCGGAGTGAGCTAAATCTACTTCTATCATCAGGTTCTCTTCTAATTTTGAGGAGGCTTTGGTCAGTATCTCTCCCTGCGGACCCGCGGCAAAGCTAACCCCCCAAAACTGCGCTCCCTGGGTCTGCCCGGAAGGATCGGCTTCGTGACCTACCCGATTTACCGCCACTACCGGAAGCCCATTCGCTACGGCGTGTCCGCGCTGAGAAATCATCCAGGCGTCTAGCTGCCGTTGCTGCTCATCGGCCGGATCGGTCAGTTCCCAACCAATTGCGGTAGGGTAGATAAGCATATCGGCTCCGGCCAGAGCCATCAATCGGGCAGCTTCGGGATACCACTGATCCCAGCAAACCAACACTCCTAATTTACCTACTGAGGTTTCAATTGGGTTGAAGCCCAGGTCACCGGGAGTGAAGTAAAATTTTTCGTAGTAGGCCGGATCATCGGGAATATGCATCTTGCGGTACTTCCCGGCGATGCTACCATCTCTTTCCAAAACAACTGCCGTATTGTGATAAATGCCCGGAGCTCGCCGCTCAAAAAGTGATGTGACTAGTACAATGTTTAATTCACGAGCTAGAGCCCCAAAATATTCGGTAGATGGTCCCGGAATGGGTTCGGCTAGGTTGAACTGCTCAGTGTCTTCAGTCTGACAGAAATACAGATAGTTGTGCAACTCCGGCAGCACTACTAATTCAGCTTTCTGTTCAGCGCACTGCCGAATATTGCGCTCTAGTCTTTTTAAGTTCTTAGCGGTATCTGCCTGGTTTTGCTGCTGTACTAATCCTACAATCATGGTGGTTGGTATGAAGCAATTTTAACGCTAAATCCTTAGCGAAAGGTTTGTTAATTTCCTTCTTTTGAGAATAACCCCTCCGATCAACTATACTATGACCGACCAACTATACCGCCCCATTGCTTTTCTACTCTTAATCTCCCTCCTCGCTTCCTGTAATCAAAACCCACCGGAACAACTGACTACCGAGCAGCAATTAGATACGCTGATTCAGCAGTACGTAGATACCAGTGGTTTTAGCGGAAATATTTTGGTGGCAGACAGTAGTGGCGTGGTGTACGCCAAGGCGTTTGGCTACCAATACGCTGCCCAAGAAATACCCATGCAGCTTAATACCGCCTTTTATCTAGCTTCCCTTTCCAAGCACATTCACGCGATGGGTATTCTGTATCTGGCTGATCAAGGTAAGCTAAGCCTAGACGATACACTTAGGCAGTATTTACCGGACATGCCCGCCGCCGATCAGATTACAATTCGGCAGTTGCTTACCCACACCCACGGTATTCCTGATTACTATAATTTTATGGAATCGTTTCCTCCCGGACTAACTAATACCGATGTGCTGGCGGCAATTCGGGGAGTAGATTCACTATTATTTGAACCGGGTACCCAATTTAGCTACGGAAACTCCGGTTATACATTGCTCACCACCATTGCGGCTCAGTTAAGCGAACAACGCTACGCCGATTTTATGCAGCAAGCATTTTTTGACCCCATCGGTATGAGCCACACCGTTATTTTTGACGAACTGGCTGATAGCGTAGCTAACCGCGCGGTAGCCGTGAATGCCCGGGGAGAAACCGATAATTATCAATTTCGTACGGTAGGTGGAGGAGGTGTTTTTTCTACTGCAGAGGATTTGTACCGGTGGGATCGAGCTTTGTATGGCGGGGACTATATCCGCCCGGAAATGTTACAGTCGGCCTATTCACCAGTGCAACTCAGCGATGGCAGTAGTCATCCCTACGGCTTCGGCTGGTTTACAAATGCCGAAAATCCCAACTTTATACATCATACCGGCGAGCTGAATGGGTTTTGCAACTACATCGGTCGGTGGTTAGATGAGCAAAAGCTGATAATTATGCTGAGTAACAATCAGCGCGAAGCTCCTGAATTGCTTGTTAAGGCTATTCATGAGGTGTTATAGTACTCCTTCTGGATACTGCATCGTTACACAGTGCAGCGAACCGTGCTGTTGCAGTAGTGCCTGGCAGGGAATGCCAATAACCTCCCGATTGGGAAAGACCTGTTGAAATATTTCGCGGGCCGGTTCATCTTGAGGTAGGCCGTAGAAAGGTAAAAGAATAGCTTCATTCATAATCAGAAAATTGGCGTAGGTGGCCGGTAAGCGATTACCTTCATTATCGTATACCGCGTCCGCCATTGGTAGTGGAATCAAACGATAGGTCTCATCGGATTGAGTACGGAACTGTTGCAACTCCGATTCCATTTTTGCCAAAGCTTCGTAGTGTTCGTCAGCCAAATCAGTACACTGTACGTAAGCAATCGTTTGGGGATCACAAAAACGGGCAAGGGTATCAATGTGGCTATCGGTATCGTCGCCCGCTAAATATCCGTTTTTGAGCCAGAGGATACGCGACACTCCTAAAGTCTCTTTCAGAAATTCATCAATCTGCTTTTTACTCAGATGATCGTTTCGGTTACGCGACAGTAAACAGGCTTCGGTGGTAAGCAGCGTTCCAACGCCATCAGATTCCACACTGCCTCCTTCCAACACGAAATTTTTGACAGGTTGGTATTTAACGATCGCGTCGAATGCTTGCTGCTCGTAGAGTCGGCGAGTAATCTGATTATCCAGGTGAGCCGGAAACTTTAACCCCCAGCCATTGAACCGAAAATCTAAAAGTACCGGCTGACCGTTATCCAGCACCGTAAGCCCGCTATGGTCGCGCGCCCAGGTATCATTGGTTGGAATCCGGTGGTAGATGATGTTAGCCGGGTCGCAATGGGTCAGGTATGGCTTGGTTTCGTCAATACTAGCGCAGACGATTAGTAGCTTCTGCCGGAGCGAAACTTCGTAGGCAATTCGCCGGTAGCAGGAAATAACCTGTTCAAGTGAACCCTGCCAATCGGTTTGCGCGTGAGGCCAGGTTAATTGTACTCCACTTTGAGAATACCATTCAGCCGGAAAAAAGCACTTACTATTCATGCCACAAAATTACTATACAAAATAAGTTACACTCGCTACCAGCCGTTGAAACTACGGGCAACGATAATTCATATCCTTGAGGAAGCGAATTGTACTTTATCTGTGTGAGCGAGATAGAACCAAATACCATAGATAAATGTTCTTATCTCAAGCAAATTGTAGTGAGATTTATAGATCAGCAAAAGCAGTTCCCCCAAATAGAGAAATAGTATTCTATTGCGTATTAGTGTGGTTTGTTGCCGAATTTTGAACAAAGTTTGTCATAAAATACAGATAATTCAAAAAAAATGCGTATATTGTAAACTTCGCTATTTATTAGGTTAAACTAAAAGTTTTTATGTTTTTCTTAATATCAGTGATCTTTATCTCAGGTTTGCTGATGCTTTGTATCAGAACCTGTAAAATTTGTTTCGTTTTTCACCTTTAATCCCTTAGCTTTTGGCACGACCAACAACTCGCAGTATCACGCTTAAGTCCGGTTATTACATTGAAGTTCGACAAAAAGGAGAACCCAAAGGTATTAAAATTCGCCGCGACACGTATCCTCAAATTCAGGCCGCTATTCGCCGTTACGAGCATTTGTACGAAGTTAAATATATTGGCGAAGTAAAAGCGTCCGCTTAACATCTCTTGATTGAGCAGTAGTCGTCAGTCCAACCGGTGCCATTCGGAAGATCATTTAGGAGAAGCCCGAGAGTACTGGTGGAATGACGACTAACTGGCTTTACTGGCTCGAAGATTAAATACTAAGTCTTACCACAACATAGCTGATATTGGCTGCGGCTACGGAAGCATGACTTTCCGCCTAGCTCCTTACTTCGCTGATTCCGCTCACCTTATTGGAATTGATTTTGAAGAAGCCTACATCAAGAAGGCTCGTCAGAAGGCCAAACGCATCCAAAAATCCATCAATAGCCGTTTTACCTTTCAGGTAGGTAGTGCCGACAAAATTCCGTTAGAAGACGGACAGATGGATCTCACCTTCTGTCAAACACTCCTTATTCACGTCCCTAAACCCACTGAGGTAATTAAGGAAATGAAGCGAGTTACTCGCTCCAATGGCTGGGTAGTGGCGTTTGAACCGAATAATCTGGTTTCAAACTTGATGTTTGATAGCTACGCCGATACTGAATACGATGTATCCGATACGCTAGAAATGATGGAAGTACGCCTGCGTTGCGAGCAGGGTAAGCGTAAACTGGGTGAAGGATTCAATTCGCTGGGGGGAGCCATTCCTGATCTTTTCAGACAAGCAGAGCTAACCAATATTCAGGTTTGGATGTCGGATAAAACTTTACCATTAATTCCTCCCTACAATAGTCGTGAGGAACGGGTGCGGGCTGCTCAACTAGTAGATTGGCTGGAAAACGAAGAAGGTGGATTAGGCTACCAAGAAACGCTTCACTACTTCCGGGCCGGAGGCGGCAAGCAGCATGTATTTGAAAGCTACTGGCAACGAGTGTTGGCGTATAAAGCTAAACTACTCACCCAGCTAAAATCACAAACCTACTTCTCATCCGGGGGGCAACTGATGTACATTGTGGCGGGGCAAGTGTAAAAAAGGCTATTCTTACCCCAGTCTACTAGTTGGGCAAACTCATCAGTCGATTCAATTCAGCGGTTGCCGCTTTTATCTGCTCGGTTTTAGGTAAAACGTAACACTGATCTTTATTAGGTGCTGACTGCCATTCGTGAGTACCATCCTCAAAAATCTCGTTGTAACCCTCACAAGTCTGATCAAAGTAAGGGTCCAGTCCGCGTACCGCGATGAGTACCGCCAGTAAATCGGCACTGTGGTGGGTCGGGCCTTTTGCCCATCCAGCTCGCTCAAAGAACCACTCGTAGGCCCGACGGACAATGTGGTCTTCTTCCGTATCGGGTAAAGTACTACCAGTTTGGTAAATGTGGGCCAATTGATCACCGCCGCCGCTAAAGAGAATATGCGTTGGCCAGTTCTTCACTACATCTACCGTGGCGGCGGGGTCAGGCTTCCAGTTGCCGTGTACCTGGGTGTTGGTGTTTTTCGGAAACCGACCACCCATACAGACATAATGCTTTACCTTTTGCTCCACTAACTCACGGCCGTTCAGCGGACTAAATTCGTCGGGGGGAGTATGCAGCAGTCGAGACAAATTGGTTAGATAACCTACCGTCACAATCACTACACTGCTGTCAGGTTGTTCAGCCAGTATTTTCCGGTAAAGCAGAGCTGCTTCAGGCAGCGAATCAGAGGAAGTGACAGAATGCGGATAGGCTTCAGCTACCGACTGGGCGTACACTGACTTACGGTTTACTGCCTCACCTTTGGGTACGCCAATCGGAATATCCGGCCTTCCGTAAAAAGTATTAATGGCATCTAGGCAGGGGGCACTCCAGGGATTAACCGAGGATACCATGGTAGCTAGAATTTTAGCTTCACCTCGGTTGGCCAGCGCGTGGAGCACTGCGGTAGCTCCTACATCATCCACATCCGATTCCATATCAGTATCGTAGATAATCTTAACTGCTTGCGCCGAAACAGAGGCAAAACTGAGGTAAAAGCATAGCAAGCCAATTAGAATGCTATACTGAATTACATAACTTCTCGAGTCTATCATAAGTTTACTTCTTTAAATGCCTGTTGCAATTCCTTCACTTTATCAGGATGAGCATTGGCTACATTGTTCTGCTCGCCAATGTCTGTGGATAGATCGTATAGTTCATCTGTATTACGCAGCTTCCAGTTGCCTCTACAAAAAGCAGTTTCGTCTTTGTAGCGCCAGAAGATGTCTCGTTCTACCGTAGTACCTTCATCAAATAGTACTGAACTAATATCTACTCCGTCGATAGGGTGCTCCGTTAGCGAATCGGAAAAGTTGCTGATGGCTCCTAAAGTTGGAACAATATCAATATTGCAGACTGGCTGATCTACAACCTGGTTAGGCTTGATGCTACTCGGCCAGCAGACCATTGCCGGAACGCGAATTCCTCCTTCCCACAGCGTAGCTTTTTCGCCTCGTAGTGGCCCGTTGCTAGCGTGGCCGTAGTAGGTTTCGGAGTAGCCACCGTTGTCCGATACAAACCAGATGATCGTATTCTCCAGTAGATTCGCTTTTTCAAGCTTCTCCCACAAACGGCCTACGTTATCATCCAGACTGGCCACCATTGCCGAATACAACCGCCGATATGGGTCTTCAATATGGGCGAAGCGATCCACGTATTTTTTCGGAGCTTGCAGCGAATTCATAATCTTGTAATTGTTGTACTCTCCTTCAAATAAGGAGGCGGTCACTTCCGGTACATTGTCCGGATCGGTTTTACCAAAGTGCGGAGCATTGTAGGGAATATACAGGAAGAAAGGATTCGTATCGCTTTTCGCCCGTTCAATAAAACCAACCGCATGATCAGTGATCAGGTCAGTAGAGTAACCTTCTTCTTCAACCGACTCGCCGTTCACAAACCAGAAATTGCCTATACCTCCGTACACGTGATGGAAGTAATCAATACAACCAGCTTTGTGCCCGGAAAACAGATCAAACCCCTGGTGCATGGGTAAATAAGAAGGCTGCGCAGAACCTAAATGCCACTTTCCAGTAATGGCTGTTTGGTAGCCCTGCGCTTTGAGCAGTTCGGCCAGCGTTACTTCCTCTTCATCAAAGTGATTTTTGTCGCCGGGCATAATCACCTTGTCCAGATCGTGAAGCGACCGCTGAGGGTAGCTACCAGTAAGGAGGCTGTAACGAGAGGGAGTGCAAACCGGGGCTGAGACGTAAAAATCCGTAAACCGAATTCCGGCTTGGCCGATACGATCAATATTAGGGGTAGGAATATCTCCGCCGTAGCTGCTCAGATCGCCGTAACCC
>NZ_JBARYM010000792.1:0-2801 GCF_049647865.1 Tunicatimonas sp.
ATCTAGCTCCGGCCTTCTAAATTAAAAGTATTTTACGTGCTAGCGACTAGCGACTCGCTGTTCAAATTGATTGCTCTGAAAATAGATCCAGTCAACTGCTGCTTTGGCTCCGGCTGAACTGCCTTGAGTGACAAAGTAAAGCGTATGTACCCCTGAAGGTGACTGCTGAATTGCTAAGTCGATATTCGCCCATCCAGCATTGCTACCCGTAGCCGGGACAGCTGCTTCGGCAATAACTTTTCCATCAACCGCATCTAGTCGTACTTGCAAGGTCAAACCCGCTTCGTTAGCTGCTACCCGGGCTTGCAGCGCATCCACGTTTTTTAAATCAAAATTCTCAAAAGCAAAGTAACTGCTGTCACGCATATCTGACACGAAAGCATAGTTGGTCTCGCTGGGCTGGCGGGGACGACACTGGTATCGCTCGTCGTGCGATTCGGCTTCTACCCTGGGGTGGCGAAGTGTTATTATTTTCTCTCGGACAAGCGAACCTACCGGATCTCCGCCTTGGTCTTTATATTTAACCGATAATTCATACGTACCGCTTCCGGCATCAAGGTGCTGATCAGCAATAAAGCTTCCTTGTAATGGTAATAAATAAGCCTCATCAATCGATAGAATATAGTCAACAATTGATTCCGCTTCTGCTGGTGAAACTGCCTGGGCTGGCATAGCACGGTCGCCCCAATTACCCATGCCTCCCTTCAAAATCTTATTCACCAGCATAGCGGTAACTTCCTCGTCACGTTCGTAGCGTTCGGCCACTGCATTATAGGCTGGGCCCACCGACTGCTTTTCGTAAGCGTGGCAAGCTTTACAACCACTGTTTTCAATCAGCGAGAAGCCATCAATCACCATTTTATGCCCTAAGTCATCTTCACCACTACCCGCCCCTGGAACAAAGTTAAATGCGAAATTTACTGATTTTGGGTCAATAGAACCATCCGTAAGGTTGCCATCTTCTTTATCTTGCACCACTACTTGATACTCTATTGGTGCATTGTCCCAGTAGAAAGTTTGATTGGAAGTAAACTGAATGTCTACCGCCGGTGGTTGATTGCCTACCTGTATCTCAATGTTTTTGCTAGAAGCTTCCCCCTGATCGTCCAAGGTGGTTAGCTTCACCGAGTAAACTCCGGGCGAATCAAACGTAAAGCTAGGATTAGCTTCATCCGATTGCGCTTCTTCGGCATCGGTAAAATACCATTGATACGACAGGGTGTCTTCTTCGTCGTAGTCAAAGGTGCCTTCGCTTGAAAAGTTAACGGTTAGTGGCGCAGCTCCTACGGTTACATCCGCTGCAATTTGTACTACCGGAACGCGGTTTCCTTCAAAGTAATCAATTTTAGAAAGAGAAGCATCGGGATTTTTGGCAAACCAGTCGGTGCCGTACTCCAAAATATACATACTCCCATCGGGACCCATCTCCATATCAATAATTTTCACAAAATCTGTAGAGTCCAGGAAAGGCTCCAGACGAACCAAGTCGCCGTTGTTATCAAGCGTAACCGCAATAATCCAGTTTCGCATCCAGTCGTAGATAAACAGCTTATCATCGTAGTATTTTGGTAGCTTATTCTGGCTATGAGGAAAATGGTCGTAGTGATACACCGGACCAGCCATCGCATTCCGGCCACCTTTGCCTACAATCGGAAATTCAGGCGACTCATCGTAAGGATACCAGATCAGTGCCTTTTTGAACGGAGGCAGCACTTTCGCCCCAGTGTTATTGGGAGAATTATTAACGGGGGCATTAAAGTCAAAGTAATCACCAATTTCACCCGTAGCAAAGTCGTAGTCGGGGTAAGCTCGATTTCCGCGGAAATGAGGCCAGCCGTGGTTTCCCGCTGCCTTAGCCTGATTAACTTCATCGTATCCTTTTGGTCCTCGCTCACCATCCACTCGGGCATCGTTGCCCACATCGCCCCAGTAGAGCCAGCCGGTCTCCTGATCCACACTGATGCGGTAAGAGTTGCGGGTACCCATGGTATAAATTTCCGGTCGTCCGCCCGAACCGTCCTTCGGAAATAAATTATTGTCAGGAATATCGTACGTAGCGTCCTCGTTTACCCGAATCCGCAGCACCTTCCCCCGCAAATCATTGGTATTTCCCGAGGAACCCTGAGCATCAAACGGTGCCCGACCGGGTCGTTCGTCAATCGGAGCGTAGCCTTCGGACTTGAAGGGATTGGTATCGTCGCCGGTGGACAGGTAGAGGAGGCCGTTGGGGCCAAAAGCAATGGAACCCCCAGTGTGGCAGCACTCATCGCGCTGCACATCCACCTCTAAAATTAACTTTTCGGAAGACATAATGAGGCTATCGCCTAGCAAAAGAAAACGAGAGAGGTGCTGAACGGGTTTATCGCCTACCGGAGAATAGTACAGATAAATCCAGTTGTTACGATAGAAATTAGGGTCGCGAGCGATACCCATTAGTCCATCTTCAAATTTGGTGTGAACGTCTAGTTGGGCAATTTGCCGGTAGGTTTCAGTTTCGGGAAAATACATTTTAAGTGCTCCCTTACGCTCGGTAAAAACTACTTTTCCGTCGGGCAAAACCGTAAGTTCGGTAGGCTCATTCAACGGGCCCGGAATTAATACTTTCTTCACGAAGCGATTATCTTCGGGAACAGGTAATGAGCGAGCAGCAGCATAATCAACTGCGTTATTGCCAATGGCAAACGCAATTCCTTCCGCAACTTGCTCTTGAAGCTCATCGCTTTCTAGGCCGGTAGAAACATTTTGACCACCTAGATAGAAAAATTGGCCACCATCGTACGGTCGTTTAATCATTCTAGAAG
>NZ_JBARYM010000793.1:0-4083 GCF_049647865.1 Tunicatimonas sp.
CCAAGGTAGGTTCCACGTTGAACACCTTCCGCGATGCAGGTGATAGCTACACGCTAACTATAGGAGTAGATGCTTCTGTGATGGATAACCAATACGTTTGGTTTCGTAATGGGGTAGCAGTTGATACTACCACTGTGGGGGAGTATGTGATGAATCCTATAGTTATCAGTGATAGTGGGGTATATATTTGCGAGGTAACCAACTCGGCAGCACCTGACCTCACGTTGATAAGCAACCCAATGACAGTAAACGTACAAGCTGAACCAAATAGCTTAATCTTTACTCCGGTGGCCGATGTAAACTTTGGAACGGCTCCATTTGTGTTCAATGCATCGGCTAGTTCAGGACTTCCGGTTTTATTTGAGGTAGTAGAGGGTGATAGCCTAGTGGATATTCAAGGTGATGTTGTAACTACTTTAGGTATCGGTCAGGTAATTGTTCGGGCGACTCAACCCGGCGATGACTTTTACGAAGCAGCTACGCCAATTACTCGTCAGTTTACGATCAACCAAGGTAGCCAGACGATTGCGTTTACTGCAATTAATGACCAAGATATTACTCTTGCCGATTCGGTAGAATTAGTTATTTCAGCCAGCTCGGGACTTCCTATTGATTTTATTATTGATGGCCCAGCCGAACTGACCGGCAGCACACTCTGGCTTTTAGATACCGGTATGGTTACAGTAACTGCTAATCAAGCTGGGAATGAGCTTTATCAACCTGCTTTTCCCGTTAGCCAACTATTCCTGGTTTTTACTTCGGATACCATACCTCCTCCTGTTGACTCCACATTAGAACATTCAGTTACAGTTCAGCTTACTTCTACTGATAATGCATCTTCGGTAACGGCCAGTCTACATAAGGCTTCTGGTAGTAGTTTTTCTATGGTGCAGGAAAAGCCACTGGTCTCCGGTAGCAGTGCATTCTCTAACGTAGCTGGTGGATTTTACAGTATACTATTAACCCCCTCCGGTGCAGCGCATTTCCCAACTTATTTAGGTGGGCGATTAACTTTAGCTCAGGCAGATATTATCGGAGTAGATCAGGATACTATACTATCCATCGCCCTAATCCCTAAGCCGGATACTACTGTGCAGCAGGGAGTAGCGGTAGGCGGTAGTTTAACTCCGGAAGGCTCGGCGGATGGTCGCTTCAAAGAGTCAGCTATGGCGGGTATTTCGGTCTATTTAGTTAATACAAGTGATCAGAGTATAGCAGGCTACGGCGTAACAAATGGTGAAGGAAAATTTTACTTTCCGAATATTCCTTCTGGCGATTACTTCTTCTTAGCAGACTACGAGGGTGTTGATTTACGAGATAACCAAATTGAGGTGAATGAAAAACCATTAATACTATCAGTTGAAGTGGGCAAACTTATCCGAATTGTTAATATAAATGAGGGGGAAGTACCGGTGCCTCCGGCTCTCATTACTAGTATTAATCAACTATCGAACGAGAATATCCGAGCGTATCCGAACCCAGTAGTTGACCAGCTGACTATAGATATCCCTACCAATTGGTTAGGCAGTCAAGCAGTAGTAATGAACACAACGGGGCAGCAGGTGGCGTATCAAACACTGAACCAAATACACAATAACTTGTCTACTCATTTGTTACCAACTGGACTGTACTATGTGCATATAAAAAATAGAGGTCAATCGCACTTCATAAAGATTGTAAAAAAGTAGATAATAATCGATCAAACAGGAAAGCCCCGGAAGCATATTTCGGGGCTTTTTTGTGCAAACACATTGAGCGTGACATGGTTCTTTCTTTAGAAAAGGGCTACCTTTGCAATACTTTTTAAGTACGTGAATGGTTTCCAGTTAGGTGTTCGCTATTTGCAACATTACCCAATCTTCAACCAGTAATTTTTAATCCTCATGTCTACCGGATTCTATCAAGTTCCTACCCCAACTAATGAACCTATTTATAGTTATGCTCCGGGTACCTCCGAGCGAGAGGCCCTTCAAGCTACGCTCACCGCATTGCAGTCTACGCAAGTAGAGGTACCGCTGTATATTGGAGGAGAACAGATTACGACTGATACCAAAAAAACTATGAGCTCCCCTCATAATCATCAGCACGTGCTGGGACACTACTACGAAGGTGATGCTTCTCACGTAAAGCAAGCGATTAATGCTGCTTTGGGAGCTAAATACGCCTGGGAAAATATGGCTTGGGAACAGCGGGCTAGTATCTTTTTAAAAGCTGCCGAGCTAATTGCTGGGAAGTACCGCTACCAAATGAATGCCGCTACTATGTTGGCACAATCTAAAACGGCACATCAGTCGGAGATTGATGCGGTGTGCGAACTTGTTGATTTTTTGCGGTTCAATGTAAAGTACATGACCGAAATTTACGAACAGCAGCCACCGATCTCTCCTAAAGGAGTTTGGAATCGGGTTGAGCAGCGTCCGTTAGAGGGATTCATCTTTGCAATTACCCCGTTTAACTTTACCGCCATTGCTGGAAATTTACCGACGGCTCCGGCCATGATGGGCAATACTGTCGTTTGGAAACCCGCTGAAACGCAAATTTACTCAGCTAATCTGCTGATGCAAATCTTTCGCGAAGCAGGTGTGCCCGATGGGGTAATTAACCTGATTAACGTAGATGGCCCAGTAGCCGGGGAAGTTGTGTTCAACCACCCCGATTTTGCCGGACTACACTTTACCGGAAGCACAAAGGTATTCAAGCAACTGTGGCAAACCATTGGGGATAATATTAATACCTATCGCTCGTATCCGCGCATTGTAGGAGAAACTGGAGGAAAAGATTTTATCGTTGCCCATCCGTCGGCCGATGCCAAAGCCGTGGCAACCGCTATTGTGCGGGGTGGGTTTGAGTTTCAGGGGCAGAAATGCTCCGCTGCATCCAGGGTATACATTCCTAATAATTTATGGGACGAGATAAAGGGCTACGTAATAGAAGACATTCAGCAGATCAAGATGGGTGATGTGGCCGATTTTCAAAATTTTATGAGTGCGGTAATCAGCGAAGTAGCCTTCGACCGAATTGCCAGTTACATTGATAAGGCGAAGGACGACCCGATGGTAGACATTATTGCCGGGGGCGAATATGATAAATCTAAAGGTTATTATATTCAGCCAACGGTGCTAGTGGCTCAGGAACCAAAGTATACTGCGATGTGCGAAGAAATCTTCGGCCCAGTAGTGACTATCTATGTTTATCAGGCCGAACGCTTTGAAGAAACGCTGGAGCTGGTTGATCAGACTTCGCCTTACGCTCTCACCGGTGCAATTTTCTCCCAAGACCGCTACGCCATTCAGCAAGCAACTCAAAAGCTTCGGCACGCTGCCGGTAATTTTTATATTAACGATAAGCCTACTGGCGCAGTCGTTGGTCAGCAGCCTTTTGGCGGAGCCCGAGGCTCTGGCACGAATGATAAAGCGGGAGCCGCATTGAATCTGCTACGCTGGGTTTCGCCTCGCACCATTAAAGAAACCTTCAACCCACCCACCGATTTTCGCTATCCTTTTATGGGGGAATAAAGTGCTTCCTACAGGAATCCTCTTGCTAGCTCTAGACTCAATATGGCTACCTTCTTGCTATCGGTAACAACTCTTTATGTCGGAAGGGCATCACAACTAGTTACAGCATACTTTTAAAGATCTGATCTTACTTACCGATTTATGAGTAGCAATCCGTTCCGATAGTTATTGTAGATCAACACAAACAGAATAGTATAAATTAATTGGAAACATTATGTACAGAAAGGAGAACTAAATATTATAATTAGGAAATAAGAGAAGTTATTATTATAATAGTAAGGCTATCATAATATATAGTAAAACAAAATATTAGGTGCTGCGTTAGTAAAATCAATGAATAGACTGCTAATATATCTGTTTCTAGTACTTCTGACAGCCGCACAGGTGTTAGCTACGTCTATTCATAAAGGTGGCTTACCTAATATTGCCCAATCTTCAGTTGATGCCTGTTTGACGATAACAATTTCGGTTACTAACCAGCTAGAACTTAATACTTCAGCGCAAGAACCTAATAAGTTTATACGGACTAGAAGTTTATCTAAGCGGCTTAAGAATAACAAGCGGGCTA
>NZ_JBARYM010000794.1:0-2134 GCF_049647865.1 Tunicatimonas sp.
TGATACGAGTAGAATATAAGTCCTAGACAAACCGCCACGATAAAGAAAAGAAGCTTACTAGGAGTGGCTCGATAATAGGCAGTTGCGTAGGGCATATCTGATCATATTGAATAAATAAAACTTGGTATTATGGTACGGACAAGTCCTAATCGGAGCTATTTTTTTTGTAACTCTCTTTAGATTCCCAGTAAACCTCAATAGCGGCTTCTCTATCCTCCCAGCCATCAATTCCCACTTTTTTCTTTTCTAAATCTTTGTACACCTGAAAAAAATGTTCAATCTCCTTTTTCAAATGGGGATTAATTTCGTCGAGGGTATTTACCTTATTCCAGATAGGGTCGCTAACTGGAACACAAAGAATCTTAGCGTCGGGCCCCTTCTCGTCCCGCATTCGAAACAAACCAATAGGCTTCACTTCTATCAGACAACCGGGGAAAGTAGGTTCAGAAACCAGTACCAGTGCATCCAGAGCGTCACCATCACCCGCCAGCGTTTCGGGAATAAACCCGTAATCGCTCGGGTAAAACATTGATGAAAAGATCATCCGGTCGTAACGAATCATTTTTTTTTCAGGATCATACTCGTACTTATTGCGGCTTCCTTTGGGGATTTCTACAATAACATCAAAGGTGAAGTCTTCAGGGTCTTTCATAAAAAATTGCGGATTAAATGATTACGAGCGAAGGGTAAAAAACGGGAAGTAATCTTCAATTTACAATTTTTAATCTGCAATTTTCCAATCATATGAAACTACAAGCTAATTATACAAAACATACGCTAAAATTCACCTTCGTAGCAGGAACATCTCGGGGCACCCTTACGGAGCACGACACCTATTTCATAATTTTAAAGTGTAAAGATACAATGGGTATCGGCGAGTGCGCCCCACTGAAAGGCTTAAGCCCTGACTACCACTCTACAATAGAAAAGAAAATAGTGGAAGTGCTACGAAAGCTTGAAAATTACTCGATCCCAAACCATCTAAGCGAGATTGATGGCCTAATTCAGCAATTAGTTCCAGTAGAATATCCGGCTTTACGATTCGGACTAGAAACGGCTCTACGAGATTTATTATACCAAGGAAAACGAAAAATATTTCCTACTATCTTTCAGAATGATAGCTTCCCCCCTATTCCGATTAATGGTTTGGTGTGGATGGGTAATCGGGATTTTATGAAACGACAAATAGATAAAAAACTAGCCCAGGGATTTAACTGTATTAAACTAAAAATAGGAGCGATTGACTTTGCTACCGAGTTGTCATTACTAGCTTACATCCGAGAAAACTTTTCAGCCGAACAGATCACCATCCGAGTAGATGCCAATGGAGCGTTTTCCCCTAACGAAGCTTTAGATAAACTACGGCAATTGGCCGCTTACGATCCACATTCAATTGAGCAGCCCATTGCTGCGGGTCAGATTGAAGAAATGCGCAAGTTTTGCAGTAATACTCCCTTGCCTATTGCCCTTGATGAAGAACTGATCGGTGTATACAATTATCAGGCGCAAGCTAAACTTTTAGATGTTATTCATCCCCAATATATCATTTTGAAACCTACCTTACTTGGTGGACTAACAGCTACTGAGCAGTGGATTCGGTTAGCCGAAGAACGTGACATTGACTGGTGGATGACTTCGGCTTTAGAGTCTAATATCGGACTAAATGCTATTGCTCAATTTGCTGCCTACAAAAAAGTTACGGCCCCCCAAGGGTTAGGCACAGGAAAACTTTACTATAATAATATCCCTTCACCCCTTCAAATTCACCAAGGTCAACTGCATTTTGACGCCGATCTACCCTGGGATTTATCATTAATTAAGCCGTAAGTTTTTCTATTAGCCGATCAAATACTTTGTCGCTCTCTACCCCCTTACATCCGCGTTTTACTCCTTTATATAGATAATTATCTAATTTCTCAGAATTTCTTAACCTGCTGGTAGACAGTCGGCTATATCATCAATTTATCTAAAATACTTGAGCTTTTATTAAGAAATTATTAATACAGGCATGATTTTAGCACTATTCTTAATAGAATGTAAGTATTTACTGCTTTTTAGCACAATACTTCTATGTGCAACTAAATTCTTCTGATTATGAAAACTCTCCATAAATTTTTCCGAATAAGCATAATGC
>NZ_JBARYM010000795.1:0-2595 GCF_049647865.1 Tunicatimonas sp.
GAACGTGGTCTGTACAAATCTACCGATGGTGGGGAGACCTGGAATAAAACCCTAGGTGATGACGAGTGGGTAGGGGTGACCGATATTGCGGTTGATCCGCGTAATCCCGACTGGATGTACGCCGCCACCTGGCAGCGGCACCGTACCGTAGCCTCTTATTTGGGCGGCGGTCCCGGTTCAGGTATTCACCGTAGTCAAGATGGGGGTGAAACCTGGGAAAAGCTGACTACCGGATTGCCCGAAGGAAATATGGCCAAGATTGGATTAGCTATTTCTCCTCAGCAGCCGGATATTGTGTATGCCGCAATTGAGCTGGATCGTCGTAAGGGAGGAGTTTATCGTTCGGCTGACCGAGGGGGTACCTGGGAAAAGCGATCCGACGCCGTAGCTGGAGCTACTGGCCCTCATTATTATCAGGAACTCTATGCTTCGCCCCATCAGTTTGAGCGGCTGTACCTGGTAGATTCCCACATGCAATATTCCGAAGATGGCGGGAAAACCTTTAAGCGACTGAACAATGCCCACAAGCACGGTGATAACCACGCCGTTGCCTTCCGAAAAGATGATCCCGAATACTTGTTAGTGGGTACCGACGGAGGTCTGTACGAAAGCTTTGATCTAGGAGATCATTGGCGCTTTATGGAAAATCTTCCCGTTACCCAGTATTACAAAATTGCGCTGGACGATACTGAGCCGTATTACAATATTTACGGTGGAACGCAGGACAATAGCACCCAGGGCGGCCCATCCCAAACCGATAACGTGCACGGCATCCAGAATTCTGATTGGCGAGTAGTGCTGAACTGGGATGGTCACCAACCAGCTACTGAACCGGGTAATCCTGACATTGTGTACGCCGAACGGCAGGAAGGAACGCTATCGCGCATTGATATGACGACCGGCGAAGTAGTAGATATTCAGCCCCAACCAGCAGCGGATGAAAACTACGAGCGCTTCAACTGGGATTCGCCTATTCTGGTTAGTCCCCACGATCCCAAGCGTATTTACTTTGCTTCTCAGCGGGTCTGGAAATCTGATAACCGGGGCGATGAGTGGACAGCAATTTCTGATGACTTAACCAAGAACCAAGACCGGTTCGAGTTGCCGATTATGGGGCGAGTGCAAAGCTGGGATGGAGCCTGGGATGTAGGCGCCATGTCCAATTATAATACAGTTACTTCTTTAGCCGAATCACCGCAGCAAGATGGGCTGATTTACGCGGGTACCGACGATGGCATTGTGCAGGTGACCGAAGACGGAGGAAATAACTGGCGGAAGATTGATGTAGGTAGTATGCCTGGCGTACCGGCCACTGCCTTCGTGAACGATATTAAAGCTGATTTGCACGATGCCAATACCGTGTACGTAGTGCTGGATAATCATAAGTACGGCGACTTTCAACCCTACTTGGTAAAGAGTACTGACCGGGGCCGCACGTGGCAATCAATGGCAAACAATCTTCCCGACCGAACCTTAGTTTGGCGCATTGTGCAGGATCACGTGAAGCCCGAACTAATGTTTCTGGCGACGGAATTCGGCATTTACTTTACCAACAATAGCGGCAGTCAGTGGACGGAACTAACTGGCGGATTACCAACCATCTCCTTCCGCGATCTGGCTATTCAGAAACGAGAGGATGATCTGGTAGCTGCTTCCTTCGGGCGGGGCATTTATATCCTAGATGATTACAGTGTGCTACGAGGAGTATCGGAAGAGCAACTGGTAGCTGAAGCTACCCTGTTTGAACCGCAGGATGCTGACTGGTACGTGCCCCGTTCTCACCTAAGTTTTGATGACGAAAAGGGATCGCAGGGGGCTTCTCACTTCGTAGCTCCTAACCCTCCTTTTGGGGCAGTGCTGACTTATTATCTCAAGGATGGACTATCTACCCAGGAAGACCAGCGGATGAAGCAGGAGAAGGATATTAACGCTCAAAATCAGAATGTACCTTTTCCCGGTTGGGAGAAGTTAGCTACTGAAACAAATCAGGTCGAACCAAAAATCTGGCTAGCGATTAAAGACGATCAGGGCAACGCCATTCGCCGGGTAGATGGCCCTACCGAAAGTGGCTTCCACCGGGTAGCCTGGGATTTGCGCTACCCCTCGCCTTACCCTATTCATCTGGATCAGCAACCCAGTGAAGATGAAGAACCACCGCAGGGCCTAATGGTAGCTCCCGGTACGTATACCGCCACACTTTACCAGCAAGTAGACGGCGAGATCAACGAACTATCGGAGCCCGTCAGCTTTGAGGTTGTTCCGTTACGCGAAGGAGCACTAGAAGGAGCTACTGCCCAGGAAACGGCTAAATTTTGGCGATCTTACGAAGATGCTCTACGCTCGGCTACTGCCCTGGAGGTCTCGCTTAGCAATGCTCTGACCAAAGCTGATCGGATGCAAGCAGCTCTGGCCCAGGCGCCAGCGGTTCCCGGGTCGCTGGATCAGCAATTGTACCAAGTGAAGAAAAACCTGCTGGAGCTAGCAGTAGCACTGAGCGGCAACCCCGCCAAGCTAGCGGTAGGCGAAAAAACCAAACCAACCGTAGGTCAGCGCCTGTCTTCATTGGAAATCGGTATAGGCCACGCTACCTATGGT
>NZ_JBARYM010000796.1:0-1559 GCF_049647865.1 Tunicatimonas sp.
GCAACATCCTTTAGCTTATGGCCAGAGTCGTACCAAACAATTTTCTTAGGTTCCTCCGCCGCTTCGTGTAGCGCTATCGAAGCAGCTTTGGGAATGGTTTCGTCGTGTTCGGCATTGATAAACAGTAAGGGGCGAGGGGCAATCTGTTTCACAAAATTCAGTGGCTCTACCGGAGCCATCATCGCTTGCTTCTTCTCATCGCCAGAACCGAAGACGAACTCCAGTCCTCCCCCCGCAATGATGATGATCGCGTACTCTACCCGGGGTTCTACTCCGCAAAATACCGTACCGGCTATTCCTCCTAAGCTAATACCTAAAAACGCCGTGTGATTAGCATCAATATCCGAACGGTTGTCCAAGTAATCATTCACTCGGCGCAAGTCAAATACGGTTTGGGATAGCACGTTGGTAAACGTGTAGGGGAACTCTTGAATCATGCTTCGGCCAAAGTTCTGAGTTTCTCTTTCTCCGTGCAGTTCAAAATCGATACGCATCACTGCGAATCCGTGCTCCGACAAAATTTTGTCTCCATACTGCATGTAATCCACGTCTTTATGGTCGCCAAGTCCGTGCTGAGCAATGACTACCGGATAGGGAGCTTCTCCTTCTTCAGGCAGAGATAAAAGCGCCGGAACTCGCTTACCGTGAACCGAGGTGAAGGTAATATGAAACATTCTTTCGCTGAGGGTGTCCACCGTTACTTCCAGTGGAAAATTCTGATCGTACTCATAGTAATACTCCAGAGGTATAGCCGACGGTTGATCTTGAGAAACCGCTACTCCCGAATGTAAAACTACCAATGCAAAAAAGCCTGTGATGAACCTCATCTTATTGATCTATTTAATGAATACTTCATCATCGTCAGCCACGTAGGATCGAGTGCTCTTGGAATATACATTGCCGTTAGCATCAGCATATTTTAGGTCTAGATAAAAGGCTTTGAAACCATCCGTTGGATAGCTGATTGTGGTATTAACGTTCTTCTGATTCTTAACCCCTAAGCTCTCACTTACCCATTCTTCATCGCGGAAATCGCGGTCTTCCGAATCGGCCGACCATAGTACCGCATCCACTAGCGGGTCGGGCGTTGCTTCCACTGCTAATGTGATTTCACCATTCTCTTCGGCAATATCCCACTGGCATACCGGATACTGTTCTTTCCGAAGAGTGGTACCAAAAAAAGCACTGAGGGCTCGTAATGCCTGTTCTCCGCCACCTAGGTCATGACCGGCATTGGGCACGTAATGAATGAAGTTCTCGCCGGGAATATCGTCAATGTAGTTTTTCACCGCGTCTATCGGCCAATATTCATCATTGGCCCCGATGAACAGCATTTTGGGCATTGTGAGCTTATCCCGGTACGAATAAGGATCAATCATCTGAGTAATTTCGCCACCATCGTCAGAATGCACATCCTGCGGAATACCTAGTTCTACGTAGTCCTGAATCTGCACACTATAATCACCCCACACTTCTACCTGATAATCCAGGTTAACGGGCATATTCAGCATATCGATAACCATGGGGGCAATGGCCGCTACCCGCTCGTCACTGGCTCC
>NZ_JBARYM010000797.1:0-1917 GCF_049647865.1 Tunicatimonas sp.
AACAACCTACGCCACCGCCACGCATTACGCAGCGCAAATTCTGTCGCAAATGTGCTTTTGAAGAACTCTGCTACGGATGAAATTGAGTAACCTCAATCAGGCGAAAAAACGTATATTAGGATAACCACTGAAGCACTTACTATGAAAATTGTTATTGATATCGCCAGTGAAGAAGAAGCCCAGAAGGTGGAAGCACTGCTACAGGATCACGACCTTTCGTACCACCGTGAGGCTCCGATATCTCAGTCAAAAGAACCTAACTCGGCTGCGTTACTGGCCTTCATAGATCAAAACCCGCCCCAAGATGATATCTTGGACAGAATTCCCGACCCCGTTGCCTGGCAGCGGGATATTCGTAAGGATCGTAAGCTTCCCGGGAGATCATGAACTTACTATTGAATAGCAATACGATCATCTACCTGGAGTCTCCCCGGTACCACGATCAAATCAAAGAACGTATGCGCGATGAGTCCTGTAGTGCCTCAGCAATCAGCGTGGCTGAAGTGCTCGGATACAGTGATTTATTACCTCGTCAAAAGTCGTTCTTTGAAACCTTTTTTAAAGAGATCTACTTGCATCCGGTTGACTACCCTACTATTCAGGAAGCCACTCGGCTACGCCAATACCGGAAACTAAGCCTAGGCGATGCCATCGTTGCGGCAACCGCTAGTATTCACCAGCGAACGTTGGTTACGGCAAACATCAAAGATTTCAAAAAATTGCAAGATGCTATTGACCCCAGTCTTGACCTAATCAACCCCCTGGAAGTTTGATCAGTTATTCATGAAACGACCCTACTACCTGTTTTCCAACGGACGGCTCAAACGTCGTCATAACACCTTGCTGCTAGAGCGTGGAGATGACACCCGTCAGCCTGGAGACGCTCCCGAAGATGAAGGCACCCCATCGGGAGAACTCACCAGTAGTAAAGTAAACTTTCCGGTAGAATCGGTGGATAGTCTGTTTCTATTCGCTGAGGTGGATATCAATACCAAACTGATCACCTTTCTAGCTCAGCAGCAGATTCCTACATTTTGTTATGACTACTACGGTAACTTCACCTCGGTGATTATGCCACGGGCAGCGCAGCTATCGGGCCGACTGCATGTTCAACAAGCACAACACTACCTAAGTGACCACCGGAGGCTAACCCTGGCTCGAGCATTGGTAGAAGCGTCCATCTTCAACATTAGGCGGGTGGTGAAATACTATACCACCCGGGTTGATGATCCAACTTCACTAACCAACGCTTTGGCAATGATGGAAACGGTACGAAACCAACTGGCTGGCTACCCCGACATTGCTACATTAATGAGTGGCGAAGGGCGGGTACGCGATGCCTACTATCAGCTCTGGCCAATCCTGTTGGGAGATAGCGTTGCCAAAAAATTTCCCTTTACCAAACGTGAACGTCGTCCGCCCTCTAACGAGCTTAATGCGCTGATCTCGTTCGGCAATACGCTGTGCTATTCAGCGGTTCTCCGGCAAATTTACCGTACGGCGCTAGACCCCACTATTGCCTACTTGCACGAACCGGGCGACCGACGCTACTCGCTAGCACTGGATATTGCCGAAATTTTTAAGCCCTTGCTTGTAGATCGGACGATCTTTCGGCTGCTGAAGACCGGGGAAATTACGCCTAAGCACTTTGAAGCTCGTTTGGGTGGGTGCTACCTAACCGAAGCTGGACGGAAGGTTTTTGTAGCCCACTGGGATGAGCGGATGCAGCAAACGGTACAGCATCGCGGTCTAGGACGAAAAGTATCCTACGAACGACTGGTACGTTTGGAGTGCTACAAATTAGTCCGCCATTTCTGCGATCCGAAAGAAGATACCTACCAGGGGTTTCATATGTGGTGGTAAAAATTAACGTTCTTTGACATATTGACTATTTAGTATCATGGCCTACTATATTGC
>NZ_JBARYM010000798.1:0-2004 GCF_049647865.1 Tunicatimonas sp.
CAAAATCAAGATGTAAAAGATATGACGCTAAACGAAATGGAAGTGTATTGGAAAGAGGCAAAAAAAACACCGCCCCTTAACTAAGGAGGCGGTGTCATTTATTATATTAACTAAATTGGGCGTCTTCCTTGAATAAGCCTCATAATAATGGCTATAGCGGCAATTACCAACAAAATGTGGATCAAACCACCGGCACTATACACAAAAAACCCGAGCACCCACCCAATAATCAGAATGACCGCTACGATGTACAATAAACTGCTCATAGTTGAAAAAATTTAGGTTAAATTAGATGCGTATACTGCTTTTAAAAATAAAGGTTGTGCTTTTAGAAAAAATTTTTTTTAGTCCAACTTTTGTGTGATGATCACCCGCGCTACCTGGCTGCATTTACGGATTCCGTTCTCGTTTTTTTTGCTTCCGGTCTACTTGTTTGCCCTTAGTGTTTCGGACGATTTTTCGGTGTTCAATGCCCTCTTAGCCTTTTTTATTATCCACTTTTTGCTCTACCCAGCCAGCAATGGCTACAATAGCTATTTTGATAAAGACGAAGGCAGTATTGGTGGGCTGGAGCACCCGCCACCGGTGCAACTAGAATTGTATCGTACAGCTCTGTTTTTGGATGTAACCGCTATCGTTCTGGGATTGATCATCAGCGTTGAATTTGCGGTGATGCTTTTTATTTACGGGCTGGCGTCTAAAGCCTACAGCCATCCGGCCATCCGGTTAAAGAAGTACGCCTTCGGTAGCTGGTTTATCGCCGGATTCTTTCAGGGATTTTTCACCTTTATGATGGTTTACGTAGGAGCGACCGGTACCTCAGTGTTCCAGATTGAGTCGCCCGAGGTGTGGATCGGGGCCGCCCTTTCGTCGCTAATGCTGTGGGGATCATACCCAATGACGCAAATTTATCAGCACGAAGAAGACAGTAATCGGGGCGACATTACATTGAGTTACCGGTTGGGTATTTTGGGCACATTTCACTTTACAACCATTGTCTTCGGGTTGGCTGCGCTAGGTTACTGGCTTTACTATCTTTTCTACTTTAGCATGATGCAAGCTTGGCTGTACTTGATTTTTTTGTTACCAGTGTTGAGCTATTTTTTCTACTGGTACTTTCTGGTACGGAGGGATCGTTCACGGGCCGATTTTCACCATGTTATGCGCCTGAACTTTATTTCGGGCTTGTGCCTCAACCTGTTTTTTGGGTTGATAATTCTGTGGGACCACCTTTGAAGATGCAACAGGTAAAGTATCTTACCTTTCCAACCATCCTACTACAATTACTGTCAATAGATAAACTCTTATTACTATGAAACTAATAACACTATTAGGTTGCCTCCTGATGTTCGGTTGCCAAGCCTATGAATTGGAAGATTTAGAAGGAGGTGCCTCTTTTGCCTGTAATCTGGACGAAGCCACCGATCTGCCCTGGCTCAATGAGATGATTGAGCAATCCAGAGTTGAGTCAGATTACTGTCAGGTATTTAGGGTAGATCAGGGTGAGTATCAAGGAGAAACCGTATTTATTCCCTACCTGACGGGAGCTTTATGTTGTACTTGCGGCAACGCGGTCTACAATTGCCAGGGTGAAGCCGTATTTGTGTGTGACCGAGACAAAGAAGAAGAGATTAAGCACAAAAAAGCTATCTGGCAGCGATAGCTGATAAAAGTAAGAAACTACTCTACCATTCTCACCAAAAACCGATATTCCCCCGGTTCAGCGTTAAATGGGATGCCGCTTTGCAATTGCTCGCCAGTATAAATCTCTTTTGAGTCTTTACTAACATCTATCACTTCGTACCGTTGATCTACTTTCGCAGTAAACCATTCGGGAAACTGGTTAATGCGGGGCCAGTCGGTAGGTAGGTTCATCACCTCCTGATGGCGGGGCGCATCAAATATCAGTTTGCCTTCCCAGTGCTGATCGGTAGTCAGGATTAACAGTAGATCATCACCTTCGCGCACCGCTCCGAATTTAATATCGCTTCGCAAGGGGGCAGC
>NZ_JBARYM010000799.1:0-2063 GCF_049647865.1 Tunicatimonas sp.
TTGTTTCGGTGGGAAAGACCGTAAGAAACTATTTGTCACTGCCATGAAATCACTGTATACGCTGGATATGCAGGTATCGGGGGTTCAGTAAAAAAGTTCGTCTATGATATTAAGGGTTATTCCACTCCCTGCGAAGGCTGCCACCAACCATTTCTTTTCCTAATGTATACAATCTGTCCTGTATGGTAAGCCATGTGCGATAGCATGCTGGCAATCTCTGAACCACCGTCTTTTAGCTGCTGCTCAGTTGCCTTCTCTACCGCTTCTTCCCATTGGGTTTGAATATTATCTAACTTATCGACTGCCGATTTCCAATCTAGATCATCCAGCTTTTGAAAGGTGGATTCATTGTCGCCATTAAAGTCTACCGCTAAATCTCCTCGGAAGGCTCTTAGTATTTTCTCATTCCAAAAAACTACGTGCGATAATAATTCCCGAATTGAGTGCGTATCAATACTATCTTTCCAGTCTGCTTGTTCCACCGTGAGCCCTTCTATCGCGGTACTCAGCGGCACGTACCAATTGGCGGTAGTATGGTTATTCTTTACTTCCTCTAGTAAAATTGTTTTCGCCAAGCTAGTATCGGACTGATTGGTACAGCTTACCAAAGACCAGGCAGCAAATAAGATAGTAATAAACTTGGTAGTTTGGCCCATTCTATAAAGGTGCGCTTTTATGCTATGCGTCATAGGTTATGATTTATGTCTCATTAGAACTTTCAAATAGGTAGGAGTTGGATAAAATAGGTTCGTCTACAATATTTATTTCTTGATAGGAACAACGCTTTTATTTGATAGTGCTACGCCACCTGCCGACCTAATTTCTTCAGTACTTCTATCACCTTTCCCAACTGCTCATCCGAAAAATCCAGGTGGGTTACGAAACGAACATCCTGCTTTCCGAAGGGAACCGCTTGGACTCCCGCTTCTTCTAGTTTAGCCAAAAATTGTGGAGGAGTTACATCTTGCAAAGTAGCAATCACAATATTCGTCTCTACCGGAAGTACCGAAGCTACGTAGCTACATGTCTGCAAAGCAACCGCTAGCAGTTTTGCCCGCTGGTGATCTTCTTTTAACCGCTCTACGTGATGATCTAGTGCGTAGATACCCGCTGCGGCTAAGTAGCCCGCTTGCCGCATTCCCCCGCCAAATACCTTCCGTACCCGCCTCGCCTGCCTAATTAGTTCTTGACTACCTACCAGCACCGAGCCTACCGGAGCCCCTAATCCTTTGGATAGACAAACCGAAATAGAAGAAAAATACTTTCCATACTCAGCTGGATTGTCTCCCGTAGCTACCAGTGCATTGAACACTCGCGCACCATCTAAATGCAAAGCCAGTGAGTGTTTCTGACACACGTTGGCAATTGCCTCAATCCGATCTAAAGTGTAACAGGCTCCACCGCCCTTGTTCATCGTATTTTCTAACGCCACCAAACTGGTAGAAGGAAAGTGAATATCATCAGGGTTGATACTCGCCTCAATCATCTCCGCGCTCAGAATACCACGGTCTCCCGATAGTAACCGTACCGATACCATGGAGTTATACGCCAGTCCACCGCCCTCGTAAAGATAAATGTGCGCATTGCGGTCACAGACTACCTCTTGTTGGGGTTGAGTTTGCGCCCGAATCGCTATTTGGTTCGTCATTGTACCCGAAGGACAAAACAATCCTGCATCCATACTAAAAACGCGGGCGGTCTTCTCCTCTAATGCTTGAACAGTGGGGTCTTCTCCAAAAACATCGTCGCCCACTGAGGCTTGCATCATAGTTTCCAGCATAGCCGGAGTGGGACGGGTTACAGTATCACTACGAAGGTCAATCATATTCTTCTGAGTGTTATAGTGTTTTGGTGCGATAGTGTTATGGTGTGTGTTCGCATGTTTGGGTATAGTTAAGTTTATACAGTATAAATAGTTAAGTGCCTGAACACTTGAACATCGTTCCACGGCGGCTTGAACACAAAATATAAAATCCTAAATTACTCGTAGAAATTACAGAAGCAAAAAAATGCTGATCGCTACGCAACCAACTTTCAACTTGCGGCATCATACTGGTGAAATG
>NZ_JBARYM010000800.1:0-2251 GCF_049647865.1 Tunicatimonas sp.
CCTGAATAGCGATTGCTTCATTGTCTCGAGCCTCGCCACCTACGCCCTGTAGAATATCTGCTTGGTTGTCATCGCCAATTTGGTCGATGTATACTTCGTTGTCTTGGCTTTGGGCCAGAGCGCTCGCACTTAGTATGGTAACGAGCAAACCTTGCATGATGAATTGTTTGTTAAACATAATTGATAAAATTTAGAAATTATAAATAAATAAAACGATTAAAAATATTGTTATTCAGGTAGTGCTACTGTACTACCTTAATTGTTTTCCGAAGTAGATATTGACTCCTACCGAAGCCGACCAGAAGAAGTCATTATACTTACCCTGTTGTATCTGATCCAGCGCGTCGCTCAGCACATGGTGGTGGCGTAGTTGAGCGTTCAGGCTCATTCGGGAATTGATCTGGTACTCGGCTCCTACACCAGCAGTTATCAGCCCGTGTCCGGTACTAAGCGGCTGCGCCTCATCGCTAATCCATCCTCCGCCTAACTGCATCAATGGGGTAAATCGGGTTTGCGGAAACCAACGCCACTCAGTAAACGCTCCTAGCCATTGTACCGGCTGCCGATAGCCTCCTTCTCCGGCCAAATTACCTTGCGATGCTTCCACGCCTACGGTGAGCCAGGAGCTTGCTTGCATTCCCAGATGTAACCCTCCGGCCGGTTGAAAGAGTGGATCAGGATAATCACCCGCATAGCGGAATGTGCCTACATTAGCCCCCACCCTCAGTCGGCTCCGCTGAAACTGGTTAAACCGTCGTCCCAGGTAGTCGGTCTGTTCGTTATCAATGGCTTCCTGCTGATACATAGCGATCGCCGGAGCATTCATTTCTTCGGAGTGTTTTAAGTTCCATAATCCGTCCAAGACACCTTCTACTACTAAGCTGTGCACAGCTTTTTCAATCGCTTCCCGCACCGCTAATTCGGCTGGTTCGTTGTGGGTGAACCCGGTTTCGGCTTCTAGCAGTCGTTGAAAACTCACGAAGCGAAATACCCCCACATCTACTTTTTGCGAAAGGATTGTACGGGATGTATAGACCGTCTTCAGGATGCGCCCGGTGCTGGTAGAAATTGCTCGCAGGTACACCGTCACTCGGTCCTGCCGGTACTGCGCCGAGCCTCCGGTACCGAAGTAGCGGGCCCCGGCCCCACCGGTCAGCACGTTGGCATCGTAGGAGATAATTCCCCCTTCCAGTAGCACCCCGGCAAATAGCAAGGGAGGGAGCGCACTTTCTACTTCTCCGCCCTGCTGTTTATTGTAGGCCTGCCGGGAAGAACGGATGATTTTTCGCTCGTTGAGCAGATTGGACAGTCCTTCCCGCTCAATGGTAGTGAACCAGCCCGAAGCCTCCAGCGAACGCTGTAGGATAGAGGTAGCTCCCTGCGTTACTGCCGTAGACCAACTAGCCCCTACTTCGGATGGTTTGTACTGCCCGGTCTGATCGCGGAATTTGTAGACCGCGGCCACCATCTTTTCCTGGGGTTCGGGCAATTCTCTAAGCTGGCGGAAGAGCGCGGACTCGGCCCCCAGTCGGGCTTGGGTTGGTTGCATGGGTTGGTTGAGATAAGGAGCGCAGCCGCTAAAGATAGCGGCACCGGCCGCTAATAATATACAGGGCCGAATAATGGCTTTCAGTAGTTGTAATATTGGGTTCATCATGATTGTTGTTAGAAGTAAGGTACACTGATCGTAGTGGCACTTCCGGTGGTGGTATCCAAAACTTTAATCTCAATGCCTTCTCCTCCGGGAGATACATCAATTTGGTAATTGCCGATCTCGTATTGCCCTTCAGCCAGTCCTTCTTCCCCAAACTGATCTCCTACCAGCTCCCGGGTGATACGGCTTAGTATCTGACGATTTAGGCTTTGTTCAAAATCCTCCAGCGGATCGCGTTCAAATCGGCTGCCTAGGGAGCTTTCTTCGCCAGTAAACTCGTTTTGGGCCTGGGCTGATGAGAGCATCCAGCCGTAGTTGAGATAGCTTCCTCCAAAAGCTGGGTTCTGGGGTTGGTAGGTAAAATCCTGGGCGTGGGTGGGGGTGTCAATGACGGCCCAAATCAATAATAAGATACAGAAAAGGAATTTCATGCGTAGGTGGTATTTAAAAGATTGAATAAAGATTAAAAAATACCGCTTCCGGACTGATCTTCGCTTTCTAGCTGTTGCGCCATTTGTTGGTAGTTACTAATCTGATAGCGGGTTAGCTGAATCGCTCGGCTGGCTAATGCCCGTAGCATCTCTTCCCGGGGTTGTA
>NZ_JBARYM010000801.1:0-1733 GCF_049647865.1 Tunicatimonas sp.
CTTCTACTGAGGGTACATCCATGCCGGAAGCATTCGTTTTCAGAGCCGTTGGAATGCCCGTTAAAATAATGGCGACGTATCTACTCGTCTACTTTCAAATCCCTCTACTTCTACAAAAAAAGAAGTATATTCAGTTTATACTAAGTTTAGTAGTTAGTATACTGTTCTTCACAATTTTGTATCGCTTCAACAATATTCATATCGCCGAAAGATTAAGCGACCCTGAAGGAATAAGAGAATCTTTAGGACAAATTATATGGGAATTTGAGTTTACTGTGCTTGGCTATTTTGATCGGGTGTACGGCGTAGTTTTTCTCTTTCTATTCATTAAAATGATTAGAGACCGTGGCATAGAAAAGCAAAGAATCGAGATGCTTAAGCAAGAGAAAGCGAATGCCGAACTTAATTTTTTGAAAGCCCAAATTCACCCTCACTTTCTGTTCAATACGCTCAACAATCTCTACGCTCTCACCCTGGAAAAATCAGATAAAGCTCCCGAAGTGGTAGCCAAACTGGCCGAAATGCTGGATTATATTCTCTACCGCTGCCAAGACGAAAAAGTGCCCATCAGTCAGGAGATTACATTACTAGAACACTACATTGATTTGGAGAAAATCCGGTACGGCGACCGACTTTCGCTGGATTTTAACTACTCGGTTGACAATTTGCAAACTCCCGTTGCGCCCCTTATTTTAATCTCCATTGTGGAGAATGCTTTTAAACACGGCGTAAGCAACGTAGTGGGTTCCGCAATGGTCGCAATATCGTTGAAAGTGCAGAATGGTACGCTAGACTTTCGGGTAGTAAACAGCAAACCTACCGTTGCGGAAGATGACCCCATGAATTATAGAAAAGGGATTGGGGTGCAAAACGCTCAACGTCAGCTAGACTTACTGTATCCGAATCAGTACGAGTGGCAAATAAAAGAACACGCGGAAACCTACGAAGTGAATTTACGCCTATGAACACCCCGAATACTATTAACTGCCTGGTGGTGGATGATGAGCCCCTGGCAGCCAAATTGTTAACAAGGCATATTAATCAATTCGCGCAGCTGCACCTAGTAGCTACTTGCGAAAACGCACTGGAGGCTTTTGATTTATTGCAGAAAGAATCAATAGATTTGCTCTTTCTAGATATCCAAATGCCGGGCATTGATGGTCTCAAGTTCGCCCGCTCATTACAGTCGCCCCCCAGTATTATTTTCACTACCGCTTACCGCGATTATGCGGTGGAAAGCTACGAGCTGGACGTAGTAGACTATTTACTCAAACCCATTACTATTGACCGTTTTCTAAAATCTATCACCAAATATTTAGGACAAATAAATAGCGGTAGAACACCGAATCACTTCCAAGAAGTTATAGCTGATCATGAAGAACCGTTTATGTACGTTAACACAAACCGCAAATTTGTGAAGGTGGTATTTAGCGAAGTATTGTACGTGGAAAGCTTGAAGGATTACGTGAAAATTCATCTTCCCGACCAGCATATTCTAACCAAAGAAAAAATTAGTGAGTTTGAGCAGAAGCTCCCCGATTTCTTCCTCCGTATTCATCGTTCCTATATCGTCAATATCAACCAAATCACCGCCTACACCATGCACGATGTTGAGATCAATGATCAGGAGATTCCAATTGGAGTATCATACAAGAAGGAGGTTATGAAGTATCTAAGAGGAAATAATAACGCCTTCTTAACATAAGGACTTCCTCCCTTGCATCATTTTTGAC
>NZ_JBARYM010000802.1:0-1534 GCF_049647865.1 Tunicatimonas sp.
AAAAATGGTCGATTACGGACACTCAGTAGTGTGATAAACTACAGGTTAACATCTTCGTAGATTTCTTTTAGGCTAAGTCTACATCCTAAGAATTCTATCACTTGCTCAGGATTACGAAGGTTTTGTATCTGCCACTTTCCGTTTGCATTCTTCTTGCGAGTCTCTATCTTGACTTCTTTTGATGAGACCAACACATACTCCTGAAATGACGGGAGCGTTCGGTAACAGTTGTATCCGGCCTGGATTGGCTTTTCCTGTACGTCGTACCTCTCGGTGCCCTCGGAAAGTACTTCTACGATAGCTACCGGATTAGTAAGCGCGTAAGCACCCCGAGGCAACGTATGGCGCTGCGATTCCCCACAGATAATAGTCGCGTCGGGGTATACGAATTTGTTACACTCCGGGACAAATACCCGTATGTCGCTACTGTAAATCCGGCAACCTTTCTTTCGCAGACATCTTCGTAAATAGACGCGAATTGCTGAGGCGATTAAATCATGTTCTTCAGTAACGCCCGCCATCGCTACTACCCAGCCATCGTGGTATTCATGCTTCATCCCGGTTTCATCTTCCAGCCGAAGGTAGTCTTCGGTGCTCAACTTTTCTAAAAGGTTCATACTCTTCCCTACATTTTCCGAGTGAATAAGATACTAAACGGATAACTTCCAGCCGTTGTGATAATTGGCTTGTACCATTTTCTGCGCAGCGGCGTCATCTTTGAAGGCGTAGGCATCCGAATCCCAGTAAACCTTGCGGCCCAAGCGGTACGAGATATTGCCCAGATGAGCCACCACCGCTACGTGGCTACCAATTTCAATAGGACAAATGGGTTGCTCCCGAGTTTTAATACTGTTGATAAAGTTGCGAGCGTGCTCGGTACGTGGATCGCCTATCCGAGGCTGATAGGGCATTTTTTCCATTACGTAGCGAGAACTTCCGTCTTCCGCTCGTTCGGTAGTCGGGTTAATTTCCCAGCCGCGCCGGTCAATAATCATCCGGCCCTTTTCGCCTACAAACTCAATTCCATGGTCTTTCCCGTAAGGGCCTAGCCGGTTAATCATATTATGCTCCCACACCATTATAAAATCGTTAAACTCATAGATGGCACTCATGGTATCGGGCGTTTCCATAGCACTACCCGGATCGGCGAACTTGCCACCGGATGCCATCACCGAATTAGGAGCGGTAGCATCCATGCCCAGTAGTACCATATCAATCAGATGTACGCCCCAGTCGGTCATCTTGCCTCCGGCGTAGTCCCAGTACCAGCGGAAAGAACCATGAAACCGGTTTTCATTAAAGGGTCGCTCGGGGGCCGGGCCTAACCACATTTTGTAATCAACCTCCGGTGGTGGCGTGGTATCGGGCTTGGGTTGAACAATCCGGTCTGGGCCGCTGTGGTTCCAGGCTCGCACGAAGTTCACCCGCCCAATTTTCCCGTCTCGTATCAGTTTCATAGCAGGTTGCCAGTGTTCGCTACTACGTTGCTGCTGGCCTACCTGCACAATGCGCCCGTACTTATTTACCGCTTCGG
>NZ_JBARYM010000803.1:0-1672 GCF_049647865.1 Tunicatimonas sp.
AACCAGCTCGTTCGTACATCTCGGTAAACTGCTCAAAGAAGTCTTGAATCATCCGCTCGTCATTGTCGTCGTAGTCGATGTTCACCTTCAGTAGCGGAATACCCCACTCGTCGGTTTGGGTTGGGTCCAAACTCACCGTATTGGTTTCCTTCGGAATGGTTTCGCCCATCATGTGGGAGCCCACGCGCCAGTTGCCCCACTGCGGATTCAACAAGTTGTCTTTCAACGACTGTCCAATACCATCGTAATCCCGCTCAATGTGGCGACGTGCCCCAAACCCAGAGGCATAGCCTCGCAGAAAGTCGGTTTCCTGCTTATACACGTTTCGGAAGCGGGGGATGTAGCCGGAAGTGGGGCGACGGCCTACGGTGGTGTTGCTTAGTTCTCCTTCGTAGGAGCCAGATATTTTACCTCGGTAAATATGGAAGGCCACGTGCGTACCCATCAAGCCATTGTCGTTACCCAAGCCTTCGGGAAAGCGGTTAGACTTAGAGTTAAGCAACAGCGTATTGGTGTTTAGCGCACTGGCGTTGACAAAAATTAGCGGAGCGTAAAATTCAATGCTTTCATTGCTTTCGGCATCAATTACTTGCACACCGGTAGCTTTTTCTTTTTCCTCATCGTAGATGATAGAGTGCACCACCGCATTCGGGCGCATAGTTAAGTTCCCAGTCTTCATGGCCCAAGGTAGGGTAGAGGAGTTGCTACTGAAGTAACCGCCAAAAGGGCAACCTCGCTGGCAGAGGTTACGGTTCATGCACTGCCCCCGCCCTTGATCTAGGTGAATCTGCTGAGGTTCAGACAGATGCGCGCAGCGAGCCACAATTACATTACGTCCGGTATATTGGGTTTCCAGTTTTTCCTTAAAGTATTTTTCTACGCAGTTCAAATCCATGGGCGGCAAGAATTCACCGTCAGGCAGGTAGTCTAATCCATCTTTATTACCGGAGATGCCCGCAAATTTTTCTACGTAGCTGTACCAGGGAGCTATATCGGCGTACCGGATAGGCCAGTCTACTGCGAAACCATCGCGCGCGGGACCTTCAAAATCATAGTCGCTCCAACGCTGCACCTGCCGGGCCCATAATAGCGACTTCCCCCCTACCTGGTAGCCCCGAATCCAGTCAAAAGGCTTATCTTGCACGTAGGGGTGCTCGGTATCCTTCACAAAAAAGTGAGCAGTATCCTCGTGAAAGGCGTAACAACGGCTAATCACCGGATTGGCTTTTTGTAACTCTTCCGGCATTTGTCCCCGATGCTCAAACTCCCAGGGCATTTTGTTGGTGGTTGGGTAGTCTTTGATGTGCTCTACGTTGCGACCTCGTTCCAGTACTAACGTTTTTAACCCCTTTTCAGTGAGTTCTTTAGCGGCCCAGCCGCCGCTAATGCCCGAGCCAATTACGATGGCATCGTAGGTCCTATTTTTTTTACTATCTATTGCGATTGTCATTACATTACAGTTAATCCTTCGGTAGAGACACAACCCTGATAGGGGCCGGGCACGAGTTTGTAGGGGAATTTTTCGGTCATAAAATGTTCGGAGATCATATAGCCCTGAATGGTGTAGCGCTTGGTGATTCCTAAAAATGTTTGAATGTTCTTCAGTTGCTCGGCAGGAGAAACCTCAGATCTCTCGGTGGCAGCAGGAGCTTCTTCCATCTCCATCAGTTGA
>NZ_JBARYM010000804.1:0-4545 GCF_049647865.1 Tunicatimonas sp.
GTCAGTGAGTTATTACCCCGTTTAGAACAGCAGCGAACCGATTTTCTAAAAGAAGATTGGCAACCCAATGCAGATTGGTGGGGCAGCCAAGTAGATTCAGTTGCTCAAGATCATGCTGCTATTCTAAATGATTAACCTAGAGCTATTTTACTCAACTGTCAAGTGTATACGTGGGTAGGCATTCATAAACAGACCGGTCGAGGAGAAGGGCACAGTGGATTAATTTTTGACCAAATTTTGCCAAAAGAAAGCGAATCCAATCCAAGCTAAGGTATATTGACGGTCAGTTCATTGAACTCCCTTAACAAATTCTTAGAAAACTGGGAAAGCAAAGAACACTGGAACTCGCGTTTGAAGGTAAGCGATAATTTTGATCTTAATCGATGGGACGTACTTGAAAACACGTTGGCAGTACAGGGAGGTTAACAATGCCGAGCCAAAGCGTAACCTCTAATCCAGTAACGGGTAAACCCTATTTTTTGTATCCCTTGCCAGCAACTGAGTTCACCAACAACACAAATTTAGAAGATCAAAATTCGAGTTATTAATGAGAGTACAGTTAAGCCACGCATGGCTATTGTTTTTATATATTGTCTGTTGTTGCTGTAGTAGCCGAACAGATAATCAGCAACAGAACCAGACTACTCCTGGCAAGCCCAATATCGTGTTGATTATGGCCGACGATTTAGGTTACGGTGACCTGAGTTGCTACGGAAAACCTAAAATCAATACACCAAATATTGATAACCTGGCCGAAACAGGTTTAAGGTTGACCAATTACCATTCTAACGGAGTGGTCTGTAGCCCTACCCGAGCAGCGTTATTAACAGGTCTGTATCCGCAAGAAGCGGGAGTGGAAGGGGTAGTAACTGCCAAAAGCCACCGAAACCTAGGGATGAATCTAGACCATTACACCTTAGCAGAGTTTCTAAAAGACGCGGGTTATGCTACGGCGATCTTTGGCAAGTGGCATTTGGGGTACCAAGCTAAGTATGGCCCTCTAGCTCAAGGTTTTGATCATTTTAGGGGCTTTGTCAGTGGTAACATTGACTATTTCAGCCATATTGACCAAGAAGGCTACGAAGACTGGTGGCAAGGTGCCGAATTGCATCCGGAAGAGGGCTACTTAACCGAACTAGTTACTGATCACGGGATTGATTTTATTAAGTCCCATAAAGACTCTTCTTTCTTTTTGTACCTCCCCCACGGTGCGCCTCACTATCCGTATCAGGGGCCGGAAGATGAAGCCGAACGAGCCCTTGGGGGCGATTTTAAAGTAAGTGGTAAAAGAGAAGATGTCGATCAGGCTTATCAGGAAATGATTGAGTCGCTAGACAAAAATGTGGGCCGGATTGTGCAAACTTTAGAAGAAGAACTTTTAGACAACACTCTCATTATTTTCTGTTCCGACAATGGGGCTACCCCAAAAGTGGGTTCTAATGCTCCCTACCGAGGGCACAAAGGTCAAGTATACGAAGGGGGCCACCGAGTGCCTGCTATCTTCTACTGGAAAGAGAAGATTAAAAAATCGTTAAGTGATGAGCTTGTGTTATCGATGGACCTTTTTCCCACCATTGCTGATTTGGTAGCCGAAAAACCAGAACCTGGGAATTACTCCGGTATCAGTATCGCTGATCTATTATTAGGTAAACCAACAGAAGCAGAAAGCCAAGACCGAACCGTTTTTTGGAGATTTAAAAACCAAAAAGCGGTTACCAAAGAACCGTGGAAGGTGGTGATCACTCCGAGTAGCTCCGAACTGTTCAACCTAGCTGACGATCCGTCGGAAACCATCAATCTTAAAGATAGCTTTCCCGAAATCTTTGTAGATTTAACCGAATCCCTAGAAAACTGGGAGGACAATCTTACTGAAGAACTAATTTCACAATAACTACCTAACCTATGATCAAATATATAGTACTAGCCTGCTGTTTACTACTTCACTCAGTATCCGATCATTTATTCGCCCAAAGTACCCAACACCCCAATATCATTTACATTCTGGCAGATGATCTGGGCTACGGCGATGTTTCCTTTTTCAATGAAAATTCTAAGCTTGCTACTGCTGCGATAGATGATTTAGCTAAGCAAGGGGTTGCCTTCACCGATGCCCACACCAGCTCTGCTGTCTGTACCCCTACCCGATATGGTATTCTTACTGGGCGATACAACTGGCGATCAACCTTGAAAAAGTCGGTGTTAAGTGGATATTCCAAAGCGTTGATCGAACCTGAACGTCTCACCGTAGGTAAGCTACTTCAGCAGAATGGCTACCATACGGCTTTCGTAGGTAAATGGCATTTAGGCTGGGACTGGAGCTTTAGCGGGCAAGATGAAGGCATCAATTCTCTCAATACGAACCCTCCCATTGATTTTACGCAGCCTATTAAAAACGGCCCCGATACGCAGGGGTTTGACTATTCATTTGGCTTTAATGGCTCTTTAGATATGCCCCCGTATGTTTACGTGGAGAATGGCAGTGCTACTTCCACGGTCATTGATACCACGCAAAACGCTGATTATAAAGGCTTCTGGAGAAAAGGACCTACCGCTCAAGATTTTAATCATACCACAACTCTGGATGATTTAACCAAAAAAGCAACAGACTACATTAATGAACAGGCTCAGAGTTCCACCCCTTTCTTCTTGTACTTTGCCCTACCCGCTCCGCATACCCCGATTCTACCTACGACCGAATTTTTAGGAAAGAGCAATACTAATTTCTACGGTGACTTTGTGCTTCAGGTAGATGATGTGGTGCGCCGAGTAGTAGAAGCACTGGAAACGCAAGGAGTTCGGGAGAACACCATGATTATTTTCACTAGTGACAATGGCTGCTCACCCCGAGCCGATTTTGAGGAGCTAGCCAAGGTTGAACACGATCCCAGTTTTATTTTCCGAGGCCATAAAGCGGATATTTACGAAGGCGGGCACCGGGTTCCGTTTATCGTCAACTGGACAGGGGGTATAGATAAACCATTCGTTAGCGATGAGGTAATTTGCACTACCGACTTTATGGCCACTTGTGCCGATGTTTTAAACGTGCCAGTACCCAACGAAGCTGCTGAAGACAGCTATAGTTTTTTGCCGGTATTGCACCAAGAAAGCTTAGACGAGCCACTAAGAGAAGCCACCGTACATCACTCCATAGAAGGGCGTTTTGCGATCAGAAAAGATAACTGGAAGCTAATTCTGTGGCCCGGTTCGGGTGGGTGGAGTGAGCCCCAGTCCGGAGAAGCTTTGCAGGGATTAGAACCGATGCAACTATACAACTTGGTGGAAGATGCTGCTGAGCAGGAGAATCTGTACAATCAATATCCCGAAATAGTAGATTCCTTAACTGAGCTATTAACTAAATACATTGAAAATGGGCGAAGCACTCCTGGCAAATTGCAGAGCAACGACGGTCCCACAGTTTGGGAGCAATTAGATTGGATGGATACCGCCCAAGGAAATTAGCTAATCTGCGCTTTCTTATCGCCGCGCTGGGCTATCAATTGCCCGCTGAGTAGCGGATTATAGCAGCGGCAGTGAGAATACCAGAATATAGTGCTTGAAGAACTATTTTAGCAACCGTACAGGTACTTCTACCGCCTGATTTACTTTAATTTCTTTAGTCAGAACAAGAGTGCATAGGTAAAAGATTATTACAGAAACGGTCCTACCCTAAAATAAGTCTACGTAAAATGTGTAGTCCTATGAGAACTATTAGAAGAAAATTCTCAGGCAGCGGTTCGACTTACGATCTACAGATAATTGGCGGTTCGTTTAAACGCAGGTGTTTTTGTGTTTGGTTTCACAGCTAACTACCAGAACACATTTTGTCCTTGTCCCAGCCACGTAGCTCGTAATATTTCTGCTTCGGTTCTCCCGTCCATCCGTTTATTCCCTTCCGGGGCAGCACTATAGCGTGTAAGTATACGGCCGGAAGTATGGTTAGCCCTAAAACTACCATGGCTACTATTCTGCCGAAATAAATTGATAATCCCACGATAATCAGTAAGGTGAGTAAGTACTTACCGATTCTTTTAAATTTCGGCGTCTGTTCTTCAAAGTGTCCCAAAAGAATATTTCCTACGGCGTACAGTGCGCTAACCATAGCTATTTCAAACCAAACTGAATCAGGTGTCCACATTGTTATTTATCTTCATTGTGCTAATAAACTACAAACCTAACATTTATCTTGGAGCTTACACTCTACTTCATCCCCAAAAGCAGGATTCTGAGGTTGGTAAGTAAAATCCTGAGCGTGGGTTACTACGGCTAAACTCGTCATGAGTATCAGGCAAAAAATGTATTTCATTTGTAAATAAATTTGAAGGGTTATCATTAAGAAGTATAGACCGTTAAGTGGTGAGTAGCGACTGATTTTTCTCATTCGGTAGCAGATAGGTTTACTCTCAAAAATGGTTCAAAAGATACCGCTTCCGGACTGATCTTCGCTTTCTAGCTGTTGCGCCATTTGTTGGTAGTTACTAATCTGATAGCGGGTTAGCTGAATCGCTCGGCTGGCTAATGCCCGTAGCATCTCTTCCCGGGGTTGTA
>NZ_JBARYM010000805.1:0-12147 GCF_049647865.1 Tunicatimonas sp.
CTGAAGCCCCCGGTAACCGGTTACTGTTGAGTAGAGCGTAAGCAAACCAACCATCAGCAGAAACGGACTGAATCGATAGATAGCCAAGCCGAAGGCAGAAACGGCTACGAAGATCATCGCGTAGTAAAAGATTCTACCCGTAGTATTATGCAACTTACCTCCTTTTTTGGCCGCAAACGGAACTACTCCTACAGTAAGGGCGATAAATCCAGCGATGATGTGTAAGATTAAAACGACAGTTCGGGTGGTTTCCATGAGCCTTAATTTTTTTGATAAAGGTAGGTAGTTGAGTATCCTGAAGCGAGTATAACTGACTGAGCGGTGGATAAACCCAGATAAATTGCAGGAAGTGATAGCTTAATCGTTCGGTTGCTCCGGCTGAATTACCTATTTTGGCTGCTCGTACATTAATTGCTTACTTTTTAAACTACATTTTCTATGCAAGAATGGATTTTTTCTTCGGCCAACGAATTGCTTCCTATCCTAGTATCGGCCGTACTGATCTACTCAATGGTTATTCTTTATACTCGCATTTTCGGTCTGCGCAGCTTTTCTAAAATGTCCAGTTTTGACTTTGCTATGACGGTGGCGGTGGGTACCATGCTGGCATCGGCTATTGTCAATAAAAGTCCTAGTGTAGTGCAAAGTGGAGTCGCCCTACTAAGTTTATACTTGCTACAACTGGTTGTATCGCTACTACGGCAGAAATTGGGTTGGTTTAGTCAAGTGGTAGATAACCAGCCGTTGCTTATCATGGATGGCTCTACTATCCTTCACGAAAATCTGAAGAAAGCCCAGCTTACCGAGAGCGATCTACGGGCTAAACTACGGGAAGCGAATGTTCTAAATTACAATCAGGTAAAAGCGGTGGTCTTCGAGACTACGGGTGACGTTTCGGTACTACACTCGGGGGAGGACACTGAGCTTGATCCAGACATTTTGCAGGGTGTACAGGGGGTATCGCGCCTTCGGTAGTTAACGATGAGAATCATCATCCTCTAACATACTTAAGTAGCTGTAGTAGCGGCTTTCAGAAATATTGTCTGCTTCAACAGCATCGCGCACCGCGCAGCCTGGTTCGTGTACGTGGGTACAGTCGTAAAACTTACATTCACCTAGCAATGCTCGCATCTCGGGGAAGTAGTCGCGCAGCTCTCCTTCATTAATATCCATTAACCCTAATTCTTTAATGCCGGGAGTATCGATTACAAAGGTCTGGTCTTCAATCCGAAACATTTCGGCGTAGGTGGTGGTGTGTACTCCTTTGTTAGCAAATGTAGATACCTCCGAAGTTTTCTGCTGAATATCTGGGTGAATCTGATTAAGGATAGTTGACTTACCTACCCCCGAATGGCCCGAGAACAAGCTCACCTTGTTATTGAGGTGCTTATTAAGTCGGTTTACATCTTCAGCATTCAGTGCCGAAATGCTCAGGCAGCGATATCCTATTTGCTCGTACAAATCCATAATAGCAGCCTGTAGCTCCTGCTGATCTTCATCCAACACATCCGACTTGTTGAAGACCAACAGTGCCGGTATGCGAAACGACTCAGCCGAAACCAGAAAGCGATCAATAAAACCCAGTGAGGTTCGAGGAAATACTAGGGTGACGATCAGAATAGCTTGATCGATATTGGCGGCTAGAATATGACCGTGGTGCGCCTTACGGGTCGACTTACGAATGATGTAATTTTCACGAGGCAGAATTTCGGTAATTACTGCCGTATTTTCTTCATCACCCTCTTCGGCAATGGTTACACTATCGCCTACCGCCACCGGGTTGGTCACCTTTAGTCCTTTTATCTTAAACTTCCCTCGCAAACGGCTCGGGTATGTTTGTCCGTTATCGGCTAAAACGCTGTACCATGAACCGGTCGATTTCATCACCAGTCCTTTCATGGCAAAAAGCGTTCAAGGTAATTTACTACTTTCTGGGTAGCCCCGGTGTGGGTTTGCACGTAGTTCTGGCAAATTTCTGCTACTTGCTGTTGCTTTTCTTCATCATTCCAAACCGTTAAAAATTTGTATCGCAAATCCTTCGTATCATTTACCGTAACGGCACCTTTTAACTTTAGCAGATCGTTCGCTTCCCGCACGTGTTGGTAGCTACGGTTGCCAAAGAGCAGGGGCATTCCGAAGGTGGCCGGTTCCAGTATGTTGTGCAAGCTTTTGCCAAAGGCACCGCCTACGTAAGCGAAATCTCCGTACCGATACAAAGAAGTAAGCATTCCTATATTGTCAACCAGCAACACCCGGTAGTTAGATATTGTATTCATTTTGGCTTGGGAATAGCGGATAATTTTATACGGAATATTCTTTTCGATGTAGGACAGATGCTCTTCGTTAATTTGATGAGGCGCAATAATAAATTTCATTCGTTCTTCAAACTCCCGAATGAATGGTAGCAACACTTCGGTATCGGGGGGCCAGTTGCTACCAACAACCATTACTTTCTCATTGTCTTTAAATTCTTCTGCCATTTCTATTTCTTCGGCCTGATGACAAAGAGCCGCCGCCCGGTCAAACCGGGTATCCCCCGCTAAAGTAGTGGACCGTATACCAATATTCTCTAGTAGCTTCCCGGTAAGTTCATCTTGTACAAAATAGTGCGTAATCAGCCGCAACATTCGCCGATAGAAACCACCGTACCACTGAAAGGCTACTGCATCGGGACGAAGCAACGTAGAAACCGATATACTAGGAATGTTATCATGTTTTAATGCTTTCAGATAACCGTACCAAAACTCGTATTTAATAAAAATAGCTACAGTAGGGCGCACTAGTTTAACAAAGCGACGAGCATTAATGAAACCATCGAGGGGCAGATAGCAAACCAAGCTAGCCAGTTCGTAATCTTTCCGAACCTCGTAGCCGGAAGGGGAAAAGAAGGTAATAACAATGTGGGCATCCGGGTACTTTGCTTTTAGAGCTTCAATAACTGGGCGCCCCTGCTCAAACTCCCCCAACGAAGCACAGTGAAACCAGAAGCAGGGTTCGTCTTGCCGTATCTTTGCAAAGGCCTTTAACTGCTTAAATACTCCTTTATGCTCCTGCAAAAATTTGCGGTTTCTTCGCGAAAAAGGGGCTGATAAGTATAGTCCGGCTTTTAGTAAAGTAATTCCAATCTGATATAGCCACATAAACTAGCTGAAAAAGTACATATGCTTATAACGGAGCTTTCAATGATATGTCTCAAAAGAAGTAAAGAAAGGGCAAAACAATCCTATTTTTTCTGAAAAATTAATTACTATTTTCTGTTTACTTAAATCATTTTTGATGGTTCAACTTTTATTGCTTGATGAAACAACGCTTCGTCTCGATATTGCATCCTGTAAGTAGTAAACTCTTTTCTATGCGTTATTTTTGTTGCTATCTTCTATTTTTTTTAGTTGCCACTACATCCCTCGCTCAGGGGGTTCGGGGTATTATCCGCAATGATGAGGGGGAGCCACTATCGTACGCTACTATCTATATTCAGCAGCTAGAAACAGGAACTACGACTAACGAAGAAGGTTACTACGAAATCCAATTAGAACCGGGGGGGTATGACCTGGTTTTTCAATATATGGGCTACGCCGCTCAATCTCAATCAATAACCGTTGGTTCAGATTTTCAAGAACTTACTATTACACTGCCCACCCAAACTATTCAGTTGAAAGAGGTGGTTGTAGAAGCCGGCGCCGAAGACCCAGCCTACACCATTATGCGGAAGGCTATTGCCAAAAGTAAGTATCACCAAATGCAGGTGCAGCACTACACCGCGCAGGTATATGTAAAAGGAGGCGGTCGTGTGAAGAAGACTCCCTTTTATCTGCGAAAATTATTAGAAAAAGAAGGCGTAGATAGTTCAACGGTGTTCGTATCAGAATCGATTAGCGAAATTACGTTCGAGCAGCCTAATACGCTAAGTGAACAAGTGATCTCGGTGCGTAGTTCGGGTGATGATAATGATACTGGTCCGAACGGATTTATCTACGGCAGTTTTTACGAACCAGAAATTGCCGGAGCAGTTTCCCCTCTATCGCCCCGAGCGTTCGCTTATTATCGCTTTCAGTACGAAGGCAGTTTTTACGACCGAGGGCGATCCGTCAATAAAATTCGGGTAATACCTCGTTCGCGAGGCGATAACGTGTTTACCGGATTTATCTATCTTATAGAAGATCTGTGGAGCATCCATAGCCTGAACATGTTTGCCTACAAGCAAGGCTTTAAAATTTTGGCCAAGCAAATTTATGCTCCTGTTCAAGAGGCAGTGTGGTTGCCTGTCACCTACAATATCAATGTAACCGGAAAAATTCTGGGTATTCATTTAGAATATAAGTATTTGGCTACGGTGAGCGATTATGATATCACGCTAAATCCAGACTTAGATGTGGCGGTAGAAGTGGTCGACGAAAAAATAGATAAGGAATTAGCAGCAGCCCTTATTCAAGAAGAGAAGCTGCAAGCCCGAGCGGATACTCTCAGTAATAGTGAAGTGGACAAGTTATTTCGGCAGGAGCAGAAGCTCACCCGAAAGCAGCTTCGTAAAATGTTGCGAGAATATGAGGACGACTTGGAAGAAGAATCCGAAACAGAAGATATAGTCTCGATTACTAGCATGACGGTTGACTCTACTGCGGCAAAATCTGATTCGGCTTACTGGGCTCGGGTACGTCCGGTTCCGCTAAATGAAATGGAGCGCAATAGTTACCGAAAACTGGATAGTTTGGCAGTAGTGGAACGCGAAGAGGAGGAAAAAGAAAATAAAGATGAATCAGGAAGTGGTTTTGATATAGGACGGAAGTTTTCACTGGGCAAGCGGGTTTCGTTCCGATTTAATCTTCCGATACCTTACTATAATACTGTTGAGGGATTTAACATTACTCTACCGCTCAACTTCAGCATAAAGTTGAGTGATTCTACTTCTATTAACCCTCAACTACTACCTCGTTATGCGTTTGCCCGGGGGAGACTGACGGGTAAAGCAATTCTTCCTTATTCTTTTAACGAAGAATGGAAAGTTACTGCGGAAGGGGGGCGCTTTGTGAGTCAGTTCAACGAGGATGAGCCAATTAGCCCGCTACTGAATACGGTGTTCACGCTGCTGGGTAAGCAGAACTTTATGAAGATCTACGAGAAGTCTTACGGAAAGCTGAGTGGTCGCTACCGCTCCGGCGATAAGTTAACGTTACGATCATCTGTAGAATGGACCGAACGTTACCAACTTTTTAACAATACCGATTATGCATTGTTCGACCGCAGCCGGGAGTACACTCCTAATGCTCCACCCAACGTAGAAACTGCTATTGACTTTCCGATACACCAAGCATTCGTTTTTAGCTTATCGGGAGAATACGAGCCATTCTTGAAGTACCGCATTCGCAATGGTGATAAACGTGTGATTAAAAACTCATCTCCGCAATTTCGCCTTACTTACCGTAAGGGAATTTCATCACTATTTTCTAGCGATGTGGATTACGATTTTCTGGAGATTGGAGCTAAGCATCAGTTTGATATTGGCGCGCGAGGGCGGCTATTTGCTAACGTATACGCGGGCAGCTTTCTAAGTAACCGGCAAACCTACTTTATGGATTTCCAGCATTTTGCTGGTAACCGTATTTTCCTGCAAGAATCTGATCCGGTGGGTAGTTACCGCTTGCTGGATTATTACTTGTACAGTACCGAGCAAAGCTACTTCGCTAGTCATCTGTACTATCAGCTCCGCAAATTTTTACTCACCCAGATTTTTGAAGTCCGAATGCTAGGGTTGAAGGAGAACTTCTTCGTCAATTATCTTAAAACAGATGCCTCGCCCCACTACACTGAAGTAGGCTATAGCTTAGATAATATTTTTCGCTTTTTTCGGGTAGAAGCTGTCGCTAGCTTCAACGATACTGACTACATTGACTTTGGCGTCCGCATTGGTATTTCTACTAGTCTGGAGAATATGTTTGAGTAAGGTGCCCGGTAATGACTAGGCAATATGTCTAGTTAGGAACCCTTATATTATGGGTTACGTTAGACAACTTTTATAGAAGCAGTGGACTAATATTCCCTAAAAAAAGATAAATGGAACGAGACTACATTATGAGGCATGTTGAGCAATTAGGTAAAGTAATGGCTCGTATTGTGGAAACCTTTTTAGGGTTAAAATCTAATACTCAGGTGTTTCAGGGTATTGAGGTAGCTAATGAGCAGCTGAAAAATGAGTTAGATATTGATATTAATCATCTGCTTGAATTGGACAGAACGGCACTGAAAGCCTATCTACTAGAACGGAATATCACGGCAGCAAACTTTGAAACCCTATCGGATTATCTCAAAGCAGTGGCTGAACACAAATTATCTGCCAATCAGAAAGAAGCTGACGTTTATCTTAACCAAGCTATCATGTTGTTAGAACTTGCTGAAGAAATATCAGCTACCTATTCCTTTGAAAGAATGGATAAAAAAATGGCTTTAGAAAAACTGCTTCAGCAGTAGCTAAAAACTATAACACTACGCACTATAACACTGTAATACTCTTTCTATTCATCCCACAAATTCGCCATGGTGTAGGAATTACCATCCTGACACCAAAGAGCACCATCAATATAGCGGCGGTGCTTGTCTAGTTCGGCAATCTGCTGCATATCGTCTCCACTGAGCGAAACCTCGGCTGAATCTAAGTTTTGCTTAATCCGTTTCGGGTTTACCGATTTGGGAATAATTGCTGTGCCACGATTTACTCCCCAACTAATGAGTACTTGAGCGGCGGTGCAACCGTGTTTATCAGCAATTTGATTGATGGTAGGCTCCTCTAGCAAATTAACATCGTCTTCTTTCTTTAATCGCTCCGGCCGGTCGTTGGAGCCTAGCGGCGAATAAGCAGTTAAGTGAATGTTTTCACTTTGACAATAATCCATTAAGTCGGGCTGTTGCAATAGTGGGTGCATCTCCACCTGATTCATCTCTGGCTGGTGATTTGCTTGCCCTTTTAAGTCTTTAAGTTTTTTTACGCTGAAATTAGAAACTCCAATATGCCGAACGGCTCCCTGGTCTTTTAGGGCTTCCATCGCTCGCCAGGTTTCAATGATCGGGGCTTCTTCCAAGCTTAGAAAATCTTCTCCTGATTCGGGATAAACCGTGCCCGGTTTAAGAACTACTGGCCAATGCATCAAATACAAATCTAAGTATTCCAGTTGCAGATCAGTCAGTGTTTTCTTCAGAGCTGGTTGCACATCTTCTGGCATATGGGCACTGTTCCAAAGTTTGGAAGTAATCCAGAGTTCTTCTCGTTTCACAGTTCCATCGGAAAAAACTTTATTAAGAGCTTCGCCAATTTCAGCTTCATTGCCGTAAATAGCCGCGCAATCAATATGACGATAACCAACTTTAATAGCTTCAACAACCGCATCGTACACGTCACCCGGATCTGATTTCCAAGTTCCTAGTCCGATGGCTGCCATTGTATCTTTGTTGCTAAATGTTAATTGCTTCATGGATGATTGGTGTTATGGTTTTAAAGTGTTTATGGTTTCGTACGAGCCCTCGGTAAGGAAATTTTCCAGAACGCACAAAAACATTAACACTTATTTGATTAATGACTGGTTAGATGACAAAATGTTTGACTTCCTAAAAACTGAATCAAAATACTTATTACGAATTATTTCGTAATAAGCTTGACATACTAGAATATTTTTCCTTTACTTGTATTACGAAATAATTCGTAATGCTATGAACAAACTGAAATTACTTAAGCCATCGGAAAACGAACTAGCCATTCTACAGATACTGTGGGAGCGGGAACCGGCTACGGTTAAAGAAGTAAATGAGATTTTAAATCAACGGAAGCCTACCGGCTACACCACCACGCTGAAGCTCATGCAGATTATGCATGAGAAGGAGCTGGTTACCCGCACTACGGAAGGAGCGAAGGGGAAGTCCCATTTATACTCATCGGCAGTGACCGAAAAGCAAATCAATGGGCAGTTGCTTGATCAGTTTATTCAGCGGGTTTTTCGCGGTTCTGCCAGCTCCATGGTGATGCGGACGATTGGTCGCTCCGAAATTTCTCCCGAAGAAATTGAAGAAATACGCAATTTTTTAGATGGTTTAGATGATAATCCCCCGTCATGAATTTTTTCACCGAACATCCGCTATTTTCTACAGCCGCTGAGGCATTAGGAATTACTATTTTGCACTCGCTGTGGCAGGGTTTTTTGTCGCTCTTTTTGCTCGCACTATTTCTTCGTTTCGGAAAGGCGAAGCAACCCAATACTCGCTTTACCGTAGCCTTTGCCACTCTCCTAATTTTTCTAGCAGCTTTTGGGGGCACTCTTTGCCAGCAATGGATTGATCTGGCCCCAACACCGGTTATTACACATTCTACTGAGTTTCCTGCCGAGACAATCAGTGTAAGCTCTAGCAGTTTGGCGCAAACCGCACTTAAGCCAACTACTGTGGTTGAAAGCAGTAGCAACTGGGAAACTGGTTTAACCCGACTTACCCAGCTCGCTCCCTGGTTGGCTTGGCTCTGGGTAGTGGGTAGTTTTATTTTTGGCCTACGCTTAGTTAATGGGCTAGTACAAAGTCAGCGGCTGCGGTACCGCACCCAGCCCATTCCCGCCAACTGGCAGCAGCGAGTGAAGAAACTATCTCAACGATTGGGTATCAATCAAGCGGTATCGTATGCTAGTACCAACCGAAGCAATACGCCTCTCACATTAGGTTGGATCAAACCAATTATTCTGATTCCTACTAGTTTGCTGACTATGATGCCTGCCGACCAATTGGAAGCTATATTCATTCATGAACTAGCGCACATTAAACGGCGCGACTATTTGTGGAACTTGATACAGTCGGTAGCTGAGATAATTCTATTCTATCATCCGGCGTATTGGTATATTTCGTCGGTATTGGAGCGGGAGCGGGAACTCGCTTGCGATAAATTAACTATAAATGTTACTCAACGGCCTCGGGTCTACGCCCAAGCACTGTTACAGGTAGCCACTCAGGCTACTCAGATTCCCCTACAAAGTGTAGCCGCATCTGGTAAACGTGGATTATCCGACCGTATTCAGCAAATTATTTATCCGGGCCGAGCCCAACGAGGCATCTCAGTAGCTCCTTTTATCATGCTACTTAGTGTGGTTAGTTTATCGTTAGTGGCTTTTTCCTGGTATCAACCCGATTTCAATCAGGTAGAAAATGACTTACGACTGCCGGATTTCATTGGCTACGGACAGCGATATAACTTTGCGGTTACGTTACCCAGTGAGTTGGCCTCCTACTCGAGGGAAGACTACCTCATTGGCCAGAAAGACTTTACTCAAAGAGTCTCAAACTCCTGGAAATACTTTCGAGAATCTACCGTATATATGCTGAACGGTGAGGTAGTGGAGAACCCGGAGTCAATCAGAATGAAGACTATTCGGCGGTACGAGGTATACTATGATCCAATTCCTCCCTCTTTGCAAAACCTTACTGACCAGAACTATTCAGCGGTAGTACGCGCCTTCACTAATGATTATCCGGTTGCTAAGAAACCGTTTGTGGTAATTGGGCAAATTACTACCCGAGACGGAAGAGAGTACCAGCCAGTGCCTAATATTAAAGTAGAAGTCAAAGAAAGCGGTAAACAAACCTTCACTGATACCTCGGGTAGTTTTCAGTTACCCGCCACGCACAAAGGATCGCTGATTGTACATTGGCCCGATAGAAATCCTGAGGAGATCGCCATTGAAGGCCGAGAATATCACAGTTTGATTACTTACTCTCGTAAAGATCGCTTAGAAAAGTACCGCGATAAACTTCAGAAACGCTTAATTGAGCGAATGAGCGAAGCGGCTTTAGAAGAAGATAGAAAAGCGATACAGCGTGAGATTAATAAGCTAGATAATGCCATCAATTCTTTACAGCGAAATGATACGGATACTATCTTAACCAAAACTATCACTGGCCGGGTAATGGATGCTTTCGCCAATCAGGGTATTGAGGGGGTCTTCATTAAAGCAACAGACGGTACCATCGCGGTAACGGATGAAAAGGGATACTATCAGATATATTTACCCGCTCAAACAACCAATACAGAATTTGAGGTTACCCATCCGGATTTTCCCACCCAGCACACCGAAGTAGATGCTAGCGTGCAAAAAGCGGTATACCTAAGTCTGTTTAAAGAAGAAAATCGGCTAGTTATTACTGGTGAACGGATAGGTCAGTTAGAGGCTGACTCTTCGGTGTATCAGGATTTGCAAGTTAGATTTTTATATGACCCTGAAAATAACACCATGAGATTACTGAGTGAAGCGGAGTTGCTGAACGACACCGTAAATAAAGATGGGTTTTATACAATCGATGATCCAGGTACGCTTTTCACATTAGATGATACTCCGGTAGACCCCCGTACAATCCCCGTAGATTCGGTGGCCTTTACGATGTGGGATAATCAGAATGTTCCTGCAAATTACAATTTTGTTATTCGAGCCTACACGGAAGAAGAGACACCCGAAGAAAAGCTATTGTTCATTTTAGACGGTCAATTGCGAAAAGACATTCGCTCCTTTGACGATGTTGAAGCACTGAATTTGAATATTAAATCTACGGAAACTTCTAAGGGAGATCGCCAATGGCAGAACCTTCCAGCAGAGTATCGGGAAAGAGGATACACTAAGTTAGTAAGAATAATTACTAGAGAATTTAATGGATACATAGCAGACCGAACTGTTCAAGGTAAGCTAGTTGCCACGGGGAGTGGGGAACCGTTAGTTGGAGCTAAGATCAGCGGGTTACGTAATGGAGAAAAATTTTTACTAACTCGTACTGATGAACACGGTGAGTATAAAGTGACATTGCCCGAAGATGTAGAGAAAGTTGAATATTTTTACCCAGGCTATAGTTCAATTGTGATAGTAGATCGTCGTCTGCTTCAGTCATTTCCTATGGCGTGGACGTTGCATTTAAAAAAGGAAGAACTACCCGATAAAGCACCCACTTTTAATAAACAACTATTTGTTTCGCCCAATCCGGGAAGCGATGAAATCAATGTGCGATTTGCCTTAGACAAGCCTAACGGTGTGAAGCTCGAGCTACTAAACAAAGAGGGCACCGTGTTGCATTCAGAAGGGCACCGTTATCTTGATGCTGGCAGTAAAGAAGCCGCTATTTCCACCGCCCGCTTCCCGGCTGATGTATACTTACTTCGCGTGACAGTTGATAATTTCTCAATCACCCGCCGGATTATTTTAAAATAGGACTGGGGTACCTGAATACTTTCTGAATCAAAGGGGGTGAAGCATAAACAGAAAAATAACACTATGAACTATCAAATAATAATCTTTTCACTAAGCTATTTATTGCTTTTTACATTTTGTTCTGATCCTGAACCGAGCAATCCTCATCAGTACCTGAAAGAAGTTCTGTCTAATCTGAAAGAAATAAAATCAGCTACTTATGATTCTTACGCTAAACCTTGGACACCGGGAGACACCGTTCCATCTAATATATACTATCGCTATTATAGAGCATATAATAATCCTACCGATACCACTCTAGGTGCTAGTTGGGTGGTATTGAATGGCCAGGATACTACCCAGTTAGCGTTCGCTTACGATGGTGAAATGCGAGCCTCCGTTTATGAAGAGAAAAAAGGAATAATGATAGACAGTTTTAATGTCAGAAAACTTCCTTTCCGACCGGTAAACGTACCATTTTATCAGTATACTCGAGATATTATAGAATATGCATTGAATACAAAAGATAGTGTCACGTTAAATTTTGAAGACTTAGGCGACACAGTTTATGTAAAGTTAACTATTTATGAAGATAGGCAGGTAGAGTTTTTTGGTAAAGCGCATTACATACCTAAAAGTCCCTACGGTTATCAAGATCCAACCTCCCGGTATGAACTGTGGATTGATAAGTCAACCAACTTACCTTTTAAAAAAAGGCGAGAAATGGAACATAATATCTCAGTGGAAACTGTTGCTAATGCTAAATTTAATACAATGGACATTAAAGATTTTGTAGCCGCATCATACTTCCCGGCCGATTATGAAATCAGGCAATACGGAGAAAAAAGAAAAGTAGCCAGTCCTCACGAACTATTAGGTAAACAAGCCCCTGATTGGTTATTAACCGACGAATATAATAAGCAGGTAGGCTTAAGCGGATTTGAAAGTAAAG
>NZ_JBARYM010000806.1:0-4951 GCF_049647865.1 Tunicatimonas sp.
AGTGGGCAGAGATTAGTCCGGATTTAACAAAAAATGATACTGCTACCTTAGACTACGGCGGCGGACCAATTACCAAAGAAGGTGCCGGGGGAGAAGTGTACCATACCATTGCCTATCTGGCTGAATCGCCTCACGAAGCTAATACCCTTTGGGCGGGGAGCGACGATGGGCTAGTTCACGTAACAAAGGATGGCGGACAAAGCTGGCAGAACGTAACACCCAGCGAAGTAGGGGAAGCACTGATTAATACCATTGAAGTTTCGCCCCATGATCCGGGTACGGCTTATTTAGCAGTCACTCGCTATAAATTTAATGATTTTACCCCCCATATTTTCAAGACCACCGACTACGGCAACTCCTGGACCCGTTTGGTAAACGGAATTGAGGAAGAAGCTTTCGTACGGGTAGTGCGGGAAGACCCCAAGAGAAAAGATTTACTGTACGCCGGAACTGAAACCGGACTGTACGCTTCGTTTGATGGCGGGCAACGGTGGCAGCCTTTTCAATTAAACCTTCCGGTGGTGCCGATCACCGACTTGAAAGTACACCAAAATGATTTGGTCGCGGCTACTCAGGGGCGGGCTTTCTGGATTCTGGATGACCTTACTCCGCTGCATCAGCTTAATGAAGGTATTAAAGATGCTAGCACCTTCTTATTTCAACCCCGCGATACTTACAAGACCGATGGCAGCCGAGATACTACGGCGGTAGCATTAGGTGAAAACCCGGTTAACGGAGCGGCTATTTACTATTATTTAAATGAAGTACCCGAAGACGATTCGGTTGCACTGACTCTGGAGATTTTGAACGAAGAAGATTCAGTGATACGGGCGTATACCAGTGAGGCGTAAAAAGAGCCCGAAAAACTACCGAAAGAAGCTGGACTGAACCAGTGGGTGTGGAACCTTTACCAAAACGACTACGAGGAAGTGAAGGGATTGATGCCTTTTCAGGGGATGCAGAGCTACCGCGTGACGCCCGGTGAGTATCAGGTTCGAGTAGCTTACGGCGAAGATACGCTCACCCAACCGTTTAGAGTGCTCCTAGACCCCCGGGTGAAAGCTACTGAATCTCAATTGGCCGAAAAAGAACAGCATTTAGAAACATTAGATCAGTCGGTGAAAGACTTATATCAATCGGTGCGGAAGATGCAGGATGTGCGAGAGTTGGTGAAAAGTATGAACGAACGATTGGGCGATGAAGAGCTTAACGCTGAGGTAGTGGAAGCCGGAGAAGAAATATTGGATACGGTAGATGAATTGGAAGGCAAACTGGTACAAATGGAGCAGAAGACCTTTCAGGACGTAATTAACTTTCCGAATCAATTAGATACTCACCTAAAGCATTTGAAAAATACGATTGATGCCGCAGTACCTCCCGTAACCAACGGACAGCAACAGCGATTTGAAGATATAATGCAGGAGTGGCAAGCCCGGCAGTCGGAGATTCAGCAACTGATGGAAGAAGCCATACCGGCCTACAATCAGCTCATTCAGGAGAATGATATTCCGTATATTGCTACAGATGAAAAAGAGACAGCCATGCCTTAAACTTATGAGTAAGTAGTCAACGAGAGGTTAAGACTCATCGGCGACCGCATTGCTGACTTTGTGGTTGACTTTTTCTATGACTTTGCCCGAGCGGCTGTAGTAGATCCAGTTTCCGGATTTTTCTCCTCGCTCGTAAGATCCCATAGATTCTACGTTACCATTGTCGTAGTACAGCAACCACTCGCCGTTGCGGTAGCCGTTGAGCATATTACCTTTACTTCGTTCGGCACCGCTTTTGAAATAATATATCCATTCACCGTAGGGTAGCCCGTTCTGGTAATTTCCCTTGGATTCTAATTCCCCAGTGGGGTGGTAGGTGAGCCGTTCGCCGTAGCCATTTTCTAGACTGCCACTAGCTAGTGAATCCCCAGTGATGGTGTAAAATTTGCTGACAGTTTTAAGTAGTCCCACCTCCCAAGACTCTTCTTGCATCAGTTGTCCGTTAATGTAGAACAGTCCCCAAAGTCCATCTTCTTCCCCCATAATAAATGAGCCAACGGATTCTAATTGGCCATTATCATGATATTTGAACCACTGTCCATCTTCTAAGCCGAGTTTGTAATTTCCTTCAGCGGCTAGCGTTCCGGCTTCGCTATAATACCGCCATAAATCATCTTTCAACCCATTTTGATACTTTCCGGCAGAGTATATCCGCCCCGATTCATAATAATTTTTCCACACCCCGGTTTCTACTCCACTTTGGTATTGGCCTTCTACGCTCTTTTTTCCGTTATAATGGTACTCCAGATACGTACTGTCGCGAATCCCATCCTTAAAATGGCTAACTGATTTAAGTTGGCCATTAATAAAGTAAAACTTCCATTCGCCATTAGGCTCGCCTTCGCCATAGTTACCTACACCCAATAACCCGCCGTAATTATTAAAAAACTGCCAACGGCCTTCTTGCTTTCCCCCATCAAACTCGCCACGCTGCACTACTTGGCCCCGTTGATCAAAGAAGAGCCATCGGCCTTCACGTTCGTCGTCAACTAGTTCTCCTCGTCCGCGAAGGCTATCAATTGGGGTAACCCGCTCCTGAGCAAAAACTACAGGAATAGTTAAAAAAAAGGTCAGGTAAAAAAGTAGATATCTCATTGAAATTGCTTGGTTTATTTATATAACGCTATATATCCAGTATTGTCACAACTTGGTCTAAAAAAGTAACAGCCTTTTGCGGAAGCTCATCCCAGTCAGAAAATGAAAAAAAAACGGCAAACTTGCAAAATGCGCGTTTATCTAGCCACAATTTCCACGTATTTTCCTCAAAACTTGCGGCAGGTTGGTAGTAAGAAGGGAGCTGATAATACTGCCACGGATCATCGCCTACACACACCTGCCAGTCCCAGCGTTTCATAAGAGATAGTTGACTCTCTAACTGAGGGCTACAGTGAGTTAAAGACTCCCCAGCTACATGCCAGGTGATACTCAATTCGTGACCCCACCACACCATAGTACGGATACTGAAAATATCGCTTTTACTAAATTTACGGGGATAGTCTAACACCTGATAAGGCAAATTGCGGTAACTCTCACCTTGAGAAATTTTTCCGCCTCGGATCAGTACGGTTTCGGGAAAAGCCGGAGATTTATCTTGAATGTACGCCTTTAGCTCAGTTTGAGTTGTAGTTAGCAAACGGTTAGCCTTTCTATTGATAGCCACTTTAGTAAGCAGAAAATCAGTATCCGTAAGATACTGTAGCTCCTTAGCTGTAAGCGATAACCGTGACATATTGGTGTTAGCTTTTCATTCTAGTCAATACGTTCAATCACCCGAACTACAATCTCGTGCGAATCGCCGTCATTATCTTCCAGATTAAAACGTACCGAAGGGTTATCAGCTTCTAGCTCAGCTTGCACTTCCACAATTTTTGCCTCCGAGAGCTGGTTTTGTATAGAATCTTTTAAATCGGCAATAATTCGGGCAAAGGTTTTCTCCCACGGACTAGGGTTGTAATTCTGCGTTTTCATAATGGTTAAGAGTTAATAGCCAGTAGCAAAAATAAAAATTCATTTGGTTCTTTGGACTATAACTAAGAAAGTTAACTAGCGTCGGTAGTAAAATGCTTCGTGTAATATATGTACAAAGGACTCTCGGAAAATACCAATAAGCTAGCACAGAAATTGGTGTTTTAAGGTATACTTACTTTACAGTTATGAAGTTATTCGTTTGCCTATCCATTATTATTTTGGCTGTGTTCACATCTTGTCAGGATACCTCAGAAGAAGTAGTTACTCCTGAACTAATGGAGCTAGTTAATAGCGCGTCAGTAGCATTTGCTTACTCAGGCGATTCACTTCAGCAGTTTTTCCGAGAGCCAACCCGAGCTTACATTAGCGGTTACTTCTACTTTGAAGATAGCTTGGCTGAAGATATTATTTTCGGATTGGATATTGAGTGGTTAGAAGGAACGGCGAATCCTATTCATTTTGCCGGGGCCGATTGGATGAGTTTAGCGGGACTCACTCGGAACGGTCTGCTGTACTTTCCGGTAGGTTCGCCAGAGAATCGGGAAGGTACACCCACCGCTACCGAAAAATGGGAAGTTCGTAACTTGGACGTAATATTACAACCTAGGCAGTGGTACCAAATGCGAATTAATGCTGACTTTGGGGCTCGAGAATTTGTATCAGTGCGGGTTACTGGGCCAGACATTGACGTAACTGAGGATATTTCAGGCTATCCGCTCGAGTACCCCAACTATATTCCTGTTGACGATCCGAGCCTCACTTTTTACACTTTCGCTCTACGCTCGCTTGAATTTGACCCGGAGAACAGTGGGAACACTCACGTTTATTTTGATGATATAGAAGGCGGTATTGCAACTGAAAATGAGTTTCAGATTGTCTTTCAAGATGGGTTTGAGAACCAGAATCAGATTGAGGATATTCCGTTTGTGCTTCCGGTAAGCCCACTATCGGCTATTGCCGAAGACTTTTGGTACTACGAAAACGAAGATGCTAAAATCAGTATCAGTAGTAAAGTTAGCCGAAGTGGTTCAAATTCCATATTATGTAACGCTAGCCTGGCTCAAAAGTAAAATAGCTTTCGCACCAGTTCACCGACTAGCATACCCAGTTCTTGTCTGGTTTAGCGAATGAATAGGAATTTTTTCCCCAACTACTGTAGACAAGAAGCACCATTAAAAAAATTCTGATTCGTATCATAAATTTCCTTTTTTTGTATTTGATTACAATAATTGCTTAAAATAGATTAACTCCATTGTCTGCCTATAGTATGGCAAATAGAATGGCATTTTGGCATAGTTTTATCTCTATAGGGCTGTAAGGGCTTATTTATACGAATAGCCCTGAATAATCATTGCCCAATAGATAGATGAAAGAGAAGCGAATTTTGATACTTGATGATGAGGAAGAAATATGTTTTTTGCTCGCTACTTTAC
>NZ_JBARYM010000807.1:0-4688 GCF_049647865.1 Tunicatimonas sp.
GGTAACCCTAAGCTTTATTGAAAAGCTAATTGCCACTCCGGAAATTCAGAATGCCTATACTGATTTTGATCCTAACTTCCCGCAGTATCTAGTGCGGGTTGATCAGGATATGGCCGCCAAGAAAGGAATCACAACCAGCCGAGCTATGCGTACTATGCAAACGCTGATTGGGGGAATATACGTCTCGGATTTTGTGCGCTTCGGGCAGATGTACGATGTAATGATTCAGGCCTCACCCGAGTACCGAACTCAGCCCGAGGATTTGCTGAAACTCAATATCAAGAATGACAAGGGCGAAATGGTGCCCTACTCTACCTTCATCTCAATGGAGCGCGTATACGGGCCAGAGCAGCTTACCCGCTTCAATATGTACACTTCCGCTACCGTAAAGGGTGGAGCCGCCCCCGGCTATAGTAGTGGTGATGTAATTGCGGCTATCAACCGGGTAGCCGCCGAAGAACTTCCGAGAGGGTTTGTACACGACTGGTACGGAATGACTCGGGAAGAAGTAGGCGCGGGTGATCAAGCGATCTATATTTTTGCTATCTGTTTGCTCTTTGTGTATCTACTTTTAGCCGCTCAGTACGAAAGCTTTTTACTGCCACTACCGGTAATCTTATCGCTACCGTTAGGAGTTTTTGGGGCGTTTATCTCACTTCATTTACTCGGCCTGCAAAACAACATTTACGCCCAAGTAGCACTGATTATGCTCATCGGTTTGCTAGGTAAAAATGCTATTCTGATTATTGAATTTGCCATACAACGTCGCCAAGCCGGATATTCAGTACTACAAGCCGCCGTGGAGGGTTCAGTCGCTCGTCTGCGTCCAATCCTAATGACATCTTTCGCATTCATCTGCGGTTTGATTCCGCTGTGTTTGGCTACCGGTGCGGGCGCGTTGGGTAACCGTTCTATCGGTACGGCCGCGGCCGGAGGTATGCTAATTGGTACCATCTTCGGCGTATTTATCATTCCTGGCCTTTATGTATTATTCGCTTCGTTTATTTCTGACAAAAAGAAAGAGAAAACCCACCAACCGGAGTCTAAACCTCAACCTGAGCGTGAGATGGATATGACTCTATCCAGCAATTAGAATTTATGCTTCTTAGATCATTACTGTATCAATCTGTTTGGGCAATGTGCCTCTTAACCTTCGTAGCTAGCTGTAAAATTACCGAACCTCAAATTCCAACTTTAGCTCCTATGCCTACGGCCTTCGAGGCTGAGGGCGACTCCGTAAGTATTGGAGATATTGCTTGGCAAGATTTCTTCTCTGATTCGGTGTTAGTAGCGTTAATTGACACTGGAATCAGCCGTAATCTAGATCGGCTATCAGCTGTACAACGCATTGAGATTGCTCGAGCTAACTACAATATACGCCGGGGCGCTTTGCTTCCTTCTCTGGATGGTCGTTATCGTTTACGTTCGGGGAACATTCGTAATAACGCCTTGCGAGGTACAATTAATGGTGATGACAATGTAGACGCGCAAACGGCTCAGTGGTTTGTAGGCTTACAAAGTACCTGGGAAGCCGACATCTGGGGAAGGCTTAGAAGTCAACGAGAGGCTTCTTACGCTCGTTTTCTGGCTACCGAGCAAGGAGTTCATCTGGTAACTACTTCTATTGTTGCTGAAATAGCTCGTTTATACTACGAATTACTCGGGCTAGATTACGAACTAAAAGCCATCGGTCGAAACATTAGATTACAGGAAGTAGGTCAGGAAGTAATTCAAATTCAAAAGATCGGGGGACGAGCAACCGAATTAGCGGTACAGCAATTTCAGGCTCAATTACTTCGCACTCGTAGTTTAGAATACGAACGTCGGCAGCGACTGGTGGAAGTAGAGAATCAGCTTAATCTATTGTTAGGACGTTTCCCTCAGACAATTGAACGGGGCGACTCATTAGCTGCTCAGCAGCTACCGGAATTCGTAGACGCGGGAGTACCTACTGATTTGTTGCGCCGTCGCCCAGATGTACAGCAAGCTGAGCTAGCTTTGGTGGCCGCTAGAGCTGATGTAGATGCTGCCCGAGCGGCCTTTTTTCCCTCGCTCACATTTACTCCCTATATGGGGTTTCAGTCAGATAACCTCTCAGCATTGTTTACAACCCCAGAATCGTTAGTACTAGGATTGCTCAATGGAATAACCGCCCCGATATTCCAGCAAAATCGAATAGAGGCTGAATACTCACAAATGGTTGCTGAAAATATGCAGTCATTTTACGATTATCAGCAGGCTATTCTTATCGGTTATCAAGAGGTGCTAACCAGCTTACAGCGAGTTGAGAACTTCCGACAGGCCTACGAACTACGCCAGCAGGAAGCCGATGTATTGTTAGCTGCGGTGAGTACTTCTAATGATTTGTTTGCCGCCGGTTACGCTACTTACTTAGAAGTGATCACCGCTCAAGAACGAGTGTTAGAAGCTGAATTAGGAATGATTAACACCCGCAGGGAAATTTTCCTTGCCCTCACCTCCCTTTACCAATCTCTCGGCGGAGGCTGGCAGTAAAGTTACTCTCATCTCTTAAGCCTATCAAGAGGCTCAAATCAGTCTACATTTTACTTGTTCAGATTTTACATCTCTGGAAAAGGAGAGTATCTTGCTCTACGAAAAATTACTCAACCTTCTTCTATGAAACTACTAACAACCAGTTGGCTTATACTAGCGATAGTGCCATTCATCAGTTGCCCATCACTGGCCCAATCTACTCACGCACTCACCTCGCCGAATGGAAAAATTGAAGTAGAGATAACCCTTGATGACCAAATCACTTTTGCAGTAAACCATGAGTCTGATCAGGTAATTGCCCCCTCTCCCATCTCTATGGAACTGGCGGACGATGAGAAACTGGGAGCTACTCCTAAACTGAGAGATAAAAAGACCGATGAAGTAGATCAAACCGTAGAAGCTCCATTTTATAAGCGCAGCCAGATTCGCGACCGCTACAACGAGCTACGGTTGAATTTTCAGGGTAATTATAGTCTTATTTTCCGGGCCTACGATGAAGGGGTAGCCTACCGCTTTGTGACTGACCGCCGCGATAGCTTAACTGTGATGAACGAGCGGGTAACATTTAACTTCGCTCAGAACGCTCCGGTATGGGCACCCTACGCCAATGTAGACGACCACAGTAACTACGAGCCGCAGCTCGAGAGCTCTTTTGAAAATATCTACGCCAAAGCTCCTATTTCGCAACTGGACGATCAACGGTTGATGATACTCCCAATCTTAGCAGACGTAGGTAACGGCAAAAAAGTATGTATTACCGAGTCTGATCTAGAAGATTATCCCGGTATGTATCTCAACGCTAGGGGCGGTGAAAATTCGCTGAATGCTGTTTTTGCTGAGTACCCCAAAGAAGAAGAACAGGGTGGTCATAACAATTTGCAGATGCGAGTCACTGAGCGGGAAGACTATATTGCCCGCGTTCCGGGCCGCCGAACTTTTCCTTGGCGGGTAATGGTGATCTCAGAAGAGGATAAGCAACTGGCCGATAGCGACCTGGTGTATCTGCTGGCTTCGCCCTCAAGGGTAGAGGATATTTCCTGGATCAAGCCCGGTAAAGTGGCCTGGGACTGGTGGAACGCCTGGAACCTCTACGACGTAGATTTTGAAGCCGGAATCAACAACGAAACCTATAAGTACTACATTGACTTCGCTGCCGAGCAAGGTATTGAGTATGTTATTCTGGACGAAGGTTGGGCAGTAAATGGCGAAGCTGATCTGATGCAGGTAATTCCGGAAATCGATCTGCAAGAACTGGTGATATACGGTAAAGAAAAAGGCGTAGATATTGTGCTATGGGCGGGCTACCAGGCCTTCGAGCCGGATATGGAAAATGTGTGTCGCCACTTTTCCGAAATGGGAGTAAAAGGCTTTAAAGTTGATTTCATTGATCGCGACGATCAGGAGGCGGTTAATTTTTTCTACCAAGCGGCTAAAATCGCAGCCAAGTACCAAATGTTTTTAGACTTTCACGGAGCCTATAAGCCTACCGGCCTGAATAGGACCTACCCTAACGTGCTGAATATTGAAGGAGTACACGGACTGGAGCAAATGAAGTGGCGCTCACCCGAAACCGATCAGGTCACCTACGATGTAGAAATTCCTTTTATCCGAATGGTAGCCGGCCCACTGGACTACACCCAAGGGGCAATGCGGAATGCCATTAGAGAAAACTACCGACCGGTGTTTACCGAACCCATGAGTCAGGGTACCCGCTGCCGTCAGTTGGCTCAGTACATCATTTTTGAGTCACCCTTCAACATGCTTTGCGATGATCCTTCCGCTTACCAGGAAGAAACGGAATGTACCGAGTTTATCGCTGCCGTACCTACTGTCTGGGACGAAACTCAGGTCCTAGACGGAAAAGTAGGCGAGTACGTAGCCATCGCTCGCCGTAAGGGGGATGATTGGTACGTAGGTGCCCTCACCAATTGGGATGCCCGAGAAATAACCCTAGATTTATCGTTCCTAGGCGAAGGCAACTACCAAGCCGAAGTTTTTCAAGATGGAATGAACGCTGATAAAGTGGCGAAAGATTACGAAAAGAATTCTATAGAAATATCCGATAAGATGTTAACAATAAAACTGGCCCCCGGTGGTGGCTATGTCGCCCGCATTTATCGGTAATAATACTATTCCCCCTTGGGAAAAAGGGGTTAGGGGGATTTAAAGTAAAC
>NZ_JBARYM010000808.1:0-12142 GCF_049647865.1 Tunicatimonas sp.
GGCAATGCACTTCTCAGCAGCCTTGGCCAACGTATACCAATCGTCAGGAGCAGCGTTTTCTACTGCTTCGCGCGCTCGCTGGGTAGTTTTATCCGTATTGTTGTTGGCAAAGGTACTGAATGATATAGTCAGTAAGAAAGTAGCAGCAACTAGTGTTCGGAAGAGGGCATTAATAGTGTTTTTCATGATGTTTTGCTTTTTGAAATTACGTAACGTTGTTTGGTAGTAGTATTTCCAAACATATGCCTAAAATACAAATCACTGATTGTTAACGACTTATATCAATATCAGTAAATGCGACTGTCCGCAAACGAAACAATAGTGTTCTTTAACGAACACTTTGGATGCCTGCTTTTCTTATCTGACCACTATTTGGTAAGAAACGTTGTAAGAGTAAGCTAATTTAGAGTAAAAACTGTGTTAGCTACGCATATCTACTGAAAATGCTAACTTTGTTTTTATCTATATTCCTTAATTTAGGAAAAATATCTGGACAGCACCACTTTTTTATCTACAGCAGGAAACACGGGAGTTACTATGAAGATCACTGATACACTGCAAAATCAATTTGAGCTTAAAGAGTTAGAATTGAATTCGCTATTGGAAGTCACACAAGCAATTAATAACAACTTACCCGAAGCATCGCTTTACAAAATTTATAACTTTACTCTGCGGGCTAACCTTAGCATAAAAAAGTTGGCTCTTTATGTTTTACAAGAACAAGAAAGTTTGTCCGAACAGTGGGAGTGTAAAACTAATTTCGGCACCAACACTAGTTTTGATAAAGTATCACTCCCCCAGCATTTCCTGCCAATTCAGAAAATTAGCTACGTGCGTGATTTAGATGAACCAAGCCTCTTCGGTGAATTTGATATTTTAATTCCGGTACTGCATAAAGAACGCGTATTGGCTTTGGTTTTTGTAAGCGGACTTAAAAAAGACATTGATGCTTCATCAACCCAAACTGGCACTACGTTCATTCAAGCACTAAGTAATATTATTATCGTCGCCATTGAGAACAAAAAACTCGCGCGGCGTCAACTAGCTCAAGAAGCTATTCGTAAGGAAATGGAAATTGCCCAACAGGTACAACAATTTTTATTTCCTAAAAACTTACCTCGGCAGCCAGGTCTTTCGGTAGAAGCGAGCTACGTTCCCCACTATTCAGTAGGAGGCGATTACTACGACTTTATTCAATTAACGACCAACTACTTTTTGGTGTGTATCGCCGATGTGTCGGGGAAAGGCATTCCAGCGGCGTTACTGATGTCTAACTTTCAGGCGGCACTGCGCACCATTGCCCGGCAGACCATGAACCTGAAGGAGATTGTGAACGAGTTAAACTACCAAGTAATGCAAAGTGCCAATGGTGAAAATTTTATTACGTTCTTCGCAGCTATCTTTGACAAAGAATCGCGTAAGCTATTATACATTAATGCCGGACACATTCCTCCCCTGTTAATCTATCAAAATCAAGTTACTCAGCTTGACCAAGGCACCGTAATGCTCGGAAGTTTTCAGCCATTGCCTTTTTTAAATCAGGGCGTAATTTATGATCTCGATGATTTTTTACTATTTGCCTATACCGATGGGCTAACCGAAACCTTTAATGCAAACGAAGAAGAGTTCGGGATTGAGCGACTAGAACAACTGCTTACCCAACAAGCCTCTTCTGAATTACCATCACTGCACCAGGAAATATTCGATACACTTACCGAATTTAATGGCGGGAAGGAGTACGATGATGATATTACGTTTCTTTCGGTTCGGGTGGATACTTCTCAGTTAATGCAGGGTTAATCAACTGGGTTTATGAATTTTTTTAAGACCCCTTCTATGCTCAAACGCATTTATCCTAGTCTTATTTGGGATAAGTTTCAAGATGCCAACGGCCCTGAGCAAAAAAAAATTTACCTAACATTTGATGATGGTCCTATTCCGGAACTTACTCCTTGGGTGCTTCAAACGCTAAAAAGCTGGCAAGCCCGTAGCACCTTCTTCTGTGTGGGCAACAATATTCATCAGTACCCTAAACTATACCAAGCGGTAAAAGACGATGACCACCGAATAGGAAACCACACGTATAACCATTTGAATGGCTGGAATACCGATAACTTTCCTTACTTAAAAAATATTCTTAGATGCGAGAAGTTACTTTCCACTACGGATACATCCGAGAGAAAATTATTTCGCCCCCCCTACGGAAAAATTAAACTTAAGCAGATACAGCAACTGCTACCTCGCTATCAGATTATCATGTGGGACATTCTGTCGGGCGATTTTGACGCTGATTTCAACCATAATGCCTGCCTAGAACGTTGCATACAACACACTCGCCCCGGAACAATCATCATCTTTCACGACAACTACAAAGCACAAAAGAATCTCACCTATGTGCTACCGCGCTATTTGGAGCATTTTACCGAACAAGGGTATACGTTTGAAGTGTTATAGTGTTCAAGTTCTGAGTTTTCTGAGTTCTGAGTTCAGTAATTTTGAACAACTGAACACCTTAATACCTCGCATAATAACACTATAATCTATGGAATGGATTGATACACACGCCCATATTTACGATGAGCAATTTAAAGATAATATTGCCGATGTTCTGAGTCAGTGCCAGGAAGCCAAGGTGAATCGTATTTACATGCCCAATATTGACCGGACTTCTATTGACGCCATGCTAGAGCTGGAGCACCACTACCCTGAGCAGTGTGTTCCTATGATGGGATTGCATCCGTGCAGTGTGAAAAAAGACTTTGAACGGGAGCTTTATCTAGTAGAAGAATGGCTCGAAAAAAGACCGTTTGTAGCCGTAGGTGAAATTGGATTAGACTACTATTGGGATACAGCCTTTAAAGAACAGCAACAGGCGGCTTTTCGTATTCAAATAGATTTAGCTAAAAAACATCAGCTACCTATTGTAATTCATACTCGTGATTCGTTTGAGGATGCTATTCAAATGGTGGAAGAACTTAACGACGATGGTTTTACCGGAATATTTCATTGCTTTACTGGTAGTGCTGAGGAAGGTAAGCGCATCACTGATGCTGGCTTCTACTTAGGATTGGGAGGAGTAAGCACATTTAAGAATTCCGGTATGAACGAAGTAATCCCACATCTTGACATAAGTAAAATAGTGCTAGAAACGGATAGCCCGTATCTAGCTCCCACCCCCCATCGAGGTAAACGAAACGAACCTACCTACATCCCACTTATTGGAGAAAAAGTAGCCGAGTTTAGGAAAAGTACTTTGGAGGAAATTGCTGAGCAGACTACGCAGAATGCTCAAATTTTGTTTAGAAGCTAATTACTTACTTATCCGAGCATCCCTTTTATTGTGATTCCTCCCGATTGTACTGTAACTTTGGTATCTACTACCTACGGTTGCCGTACGATGGAAAAGTTTAAGTATAAAATTGTTAATATCAGTACGGCTAATTCGGCTTCCGCTAAAGCTTCGATACTGATTATCTACACGGGGGGAACACTAGGAATGACCTACGACGAAGCCGGAGTGCTGGCCCCATTTAATTTTTCCCAAACAGCAGAAAAAATACCTGCACTACGCCAATTTGATCTTCAGCTGACCGTAATCTCTTTCCCCCAACTGGTCGACTCATCCGATATCAACCCTAATCATTGGGTGGACTTAGCTTATATTGTGCACCAAAATTATCAGCGATACGACGGCTTCGTGGTGGTACACGGAACCGATACAATGGCCTATAGTGCCTCCGCGCTAAGCTTCATGCTAGAGGGGCTTAACAAACCTGTTATTTTTACTGGAGCTCAACTACCGATTGGTTCTAAACGATCTGATGCGCAAGAGAACTTTATTACTGCCCTGGAAATTGCTAGTGCTCAGATAGATGGCCACCCTATTGTGCCGGAGGTATGCGTATACTTTGGTAGTCACCTACTCCGGGGGAACCGTAGTAGTAAGCGACAAAGTATTCACTTCGATGCATTCACTTCCGAAAATTACCCCAGTTTGGCCGAAGCCGGAGTGCTTATCGACTATAATTTTCCTGCCATACGCCCCTACAACCCCAATAGCAAACTTGTCTATCATAACCAACTTGACTCTAACGTAGCCATCCTCAAACTTTTTCCTGGCATTAACCGGAAAGTAGTGGAGAGCATCTTGCAAATTCCTGATCTGAAGGGGTTAGTACTAGAAACTTTTGGTTCGGGTAATGCCCCCACCAATGCCTTTTTGCTCGACAGTTTAAGTGATGCCATTCAGCACGGACTTATTATCCTTAATATATCGCAGTGTGCTGGAGGAAGAGTAATTCAGGGACGGTACAAAACCAGCAAAAGTTTAGAAAATATTGGAGTAGTTAGTGGAAAAGATATGACCACGGAAGCTGCAATCACGAAGCTTATGTATTTGTTAGGTACAGAAAAATCCTCAGAGTTTATTCGGCAACAATTGCCGCTCGCGATCTGCGGCGAAACTTATTAAACGTCTCACTTATTAGAAAGTAAAACTCAGCGCGATTCTGGGAATAATACTAAAATTCCAAAAACTAGTTACAGTTCACTTTATAAGGCACTTTCTTTCGGATAGGGCAAGTACTATTTTTCGTATTTATTTATAATTTTATAGGAAAAGACGTTATTTTTCAGCTTGATTATCAATATAATCGCCGATTTTATTTATTCTTACTAGAAAAAATAGCATTTTATCTGAAAGTAATTTGGTAGCACCTTCTCTTTACAGGATTACAAAGCGATTTAGCCGGATTACTTGCATATGGCATAGATTATTGATTTATTTGTATTTGGCTGTGCCTTAAATAACAACAATCAGCCTACGCTAAGGAGAGGTGGCCGAGTGGCTGAAGGTGCTCGCCTGGAAAGTGAGTGTACCCCAAAAGGGTACCGCGGGTTCGAATCCCGCCCTCTCCGCCAGATTCTATTAAAGCTTTTTATTAAATTCTATTTTTAATCGTTTCGTAACACTACAAAAACTGACTACTAAACACTTATGAAAAAGTTATTCGCACTAATTTTCATGGTAGGCTTCCTTGCACTTGGTCAAGCCAACGTACTACTAGCCCAAGACATGGCTGATGACACCACTGCAATGGCCGAAGATTCCACTATGATGGAAGAACCTGAGCCAGAACCGGTACAAGCAGCTATTGAAGATGATCCTTTAGCTCCACCGGCTTCTGATCAGACTTTTCACCAAGCGGTGAAAGAGAAATTTATTGAAGGAGACTGGAAATTTATGTCTCCGGTACTTTTATGCTTAATCCTTGGATTAGCTATTGCTATTGAGCGTATTATCACCCTAAACTTAGCTACTACGAACAGTAAGAAGCTACTAGTTAAAGTGGAAGATGCTCTTAACTCGGGCGGGGTTGATGCTGCCTTAGACGTAACTCGGAACACTCGTGGCCCGGTAGCTTCTATCTTCACACAAGGATTAATGCGGATGACCGAGGGTATTGATATGGTAGAAAAATCTATCATCTCTTACGGTTCAGTAGAAATGGGTCGTTTGGAAAAAGGGCTCGTTTGGATTTCACTGTTTATCTCTATTGCTCCAATGCTTGGTTTCATGGGAACGGTAATTGGTATGATTGGTGCCTTTGATGCGATTGAAGCTGCCGGTGACATTTCTCCTTCACTAGTGGCAGGAGGTATTAAAGTAGCCCTACTAACTACAGTAGCGGGTCTGATTGTAGCGATTATTCTACAATTGTTTTACAACTACTGTGTTTCTAAGATTGATAGTTTAGTTAACGATATGGAAGATGCTTCCATTGCTCTAGTAGATCTATTAGTAAAGCATAGGCTTACTACGAGCACTGCTGGTACTGCCGGTACGGGTACTACTACTAGAGTTAAGTAAATTGTTTTAACTGAACTATTCTGAAGAATTATTATGGCTGAATTTGTTTCAACATACGGATTATTTGCAGCGTACATTCTAGTGGGTATTGCCCTAGTTGCTGCTATTGTGCTACCGGTTATTCAATCGTTCAGTGACCCTAAGTCGCTGTTGGGAACGGTAGTTGGACTTGTGATCATTGGTGTGATCTTCTTCATCGGTTTCTCTATTGCATCTGATGAAGTCACCAATGTGTATATGAATAATAACGTGACCGAAGGAACCACTTCCAAAATAATTGGAGGGGCCATTGTGACAATGTATATCCTGGTTATTCTGGCTATCGTCGGAATTGTTATTACCGAAGTAACTAAAGTTTTTAAATAATATGGCTAGGAAAAAACGCAGCGGAGGCGAAGTGAGTGCCGGTTCTATGGCCGACATTGCCTTCCTACTCCTTATTTTCTTTTTGGTAACTACTACCATTGCTTCCGACAAAGGGTTAGCGATTTCGCTTCCGCCTAAGCCGGACCCGAATGAACCACCACCCGATATTAAGTTTAATGAACGTAATATATTTAAGGTGCTGGTTAACTCTCAAGACCGAATGCTTGTAGAAGGCGAACCCATGAATGATGCTACTCAGCTTCGCGAAATGGTTCAGACCTTTGTGAATAACAACGGACGCGATCCGGAGTCTTCTGATAGCCCTACCAAAGCGGTAGTTTCTTTTAAAACCGACCGGGGAACAAGCTACGAACGGTATATTGAGATACTAGATGAATTGCAGGGAGCTTACTACGATATGTATGCTCGGCGGATGCAGCTAACAACCAAGCAAATCCGAGAAATTAGCGAGCAAGAACCTAGTGTTCAGGATGAGTACAAGGAGCTGAAAAAAGAGTATCCTATGCAAATATCTATTGCGGAACCATCTAAGACAGGGGGAGGTAACTAATGTCAAAGTTTAAGAAAAAGACATCCGCAAGTCAGGAAATTCCGACGTCGGCATTGCCTGATATTATTTTCATGCTGCTGTTCTTCTTTATGGTGACTACCGTTTTGCGAGAAACCACTATTTTGGTGGAGCAAAATTTGCCTAGAGCTGAGCAACTGCGGAAAATGCAGAAGAAATCGTTAGTGAGTTACATTTATATTGGTAAGCCAAAAGACCCCGAGCGGTACGGTGGCGAGCCTCGTATTCAGACTAATGATGTGCTTATTACTACCGATGATGTTGTGCAGTTTGTTGAAGCCGAGCGAACCAAATTAAGTGAAGCTGAGCGTAATCAAATCACTATGTCATTGAAAGTAGATGATGGTGCTAAAATGGGTTTAGTTTCTGATGTTCAGCAAGAACTTCGGGAAGCAAATGCACTAAAAGTACTGTATAACACTCCTCCTGAAGCTCCGGAGTAGCATAGAATTTTACTATAGAATTTAAACCTTTTTGCCTCGGCAAGAAGGTTTTTTTTATTTACAAGAAATTATTTAAGCAGATGAGTCAATACATATAACACACCTACTAATAGTAAAATATACCATACTATCATGAAAAAATGAATTATGGTATTTCTTGCTTGCTCTGCTGACTGTCTACTTTTTTTAACCTTAAGCTGAACCGGGGGAAACTGCTATTAAGAAAATTCAATGATAGCAGCTCTTGCATTTTATCATATAAATGAATGCAGAATTATTTAACAAACTCCCTTAGTATATAGAGGTAATCAGGATTTCATGTGAATGATGTTGATACTTAACCAATCTCAAATATCCTCATACTAGTTAGAATGGGCTAGATAATTAGACTAGCTAAAAGTAGTAGCGTTCCATCTTCTCTAGCTTACAGACGTACAAATTTCATATTCTTCAATAACCTTTTCAGTTTAGATTATGAATATATCTCTCACGAAGGAACGGGGCAAAAGCATTCAGTACCAGAGTATAACTTACTATCGCTAACTTCTTTATTCAATATTAACAGCACTCAAAACTTAGTTTTGCGCAAAGATCAAATACTGCCAAGGCTCTAATGAAAGCGTAGCCTCCGACGATAGGTCATACGACTGCTCAGTGAAATAATCCGAGTAGGTTCCGTTGATACTAGCATCCATGAGTTGTAACTCCTGAGGTTCGCCAGAAAAGTTCATAACTCCCACTACGGTATTATTATCTTTTTCTCGCTTGAAAGCATATACATTACTTCCTTGATTGATACGTTGTGGAAATCCTCCTTGAGCCCCAGCCCATAGAGCTGGATTTTCCTTTTTCAGTGTCACCAATTTTTTATAGAATGGCTGAAGTTGTTGTGGATCGCTCCAGTCAATAGTATCTTTCTCAAAGAATTTCAGCCGCTTATCTAAACCTACTTCCTGACCACTATACAGCATTGGTATCCCGTAGGCAGTAAAAATAAAGGCCGCAAACGTTTGATGACCTTCGCCGTAACGTTCAAACACCGTTCCGTTCCAGGAATTTTCATCGTGGTTGGTGATCATGGTCATTCGTAGCGGATGCTGACCATATTCTTGCAAATCCTTTTGAATCCAGTTAGCTAATGTATCAGCATTAGCTTTTCCTTTCCCTACTTCATCGGTTAAGTGAAGTAGCTCCCAGGCGTAGGTTGCATCAAACTCCAGATGCATCCGAGCTCCGTCCCATTCGGCCAGCCAAAATAAGTCCTTAAGCGGATCAAGTTCGGCAGTCGCTTCTTCCCAGAAGTAGAGCGGTATTTCGTGCCCAGCATGGTCGCATCGGAACCCGTCAATATCAAAGTTTTCTACCCAATACTTCATGTCAGCAATCATAGAACGGCGCGTTTCCGGATTGGTATGATCTAATAGAGCAATGTCGGTCCAGTCGGCTTCGTACACAATATTACCCTCCTCATCCTGTGCATAATAATCAGGATGCTCAGTAATCCAAGGATGGTCCCATGCAGTGTGGTTCGGCACCCAGTCCAATATTACATACATCCCCATCTTATGAGCCGTATCTACTAAAAGTTGAAAATCATCTTCGGTACCAAATTCAGGATTTACCGTACGGTAGTCGCTAATAGAATAGTAGCTACCTAGTGGTTCCTTTCGATTCTTTACACCAATAGGTTGTACGGGCATAATCCACAGAATACCAATACCTATGTCCTTTAAACGAGGCAGGTCATCAACAAAGGCACTGATGGTTCCTTCGGGCGTATGCTGACGGATATTTACTTCGTATACGGTAAGGGCGGCAGCTTTTTCGGGAAACTGCTCAGTAGAAGCTAGAGCTGGTTCGGTGGCTTCTACTTCAGTAGTAGGAGTAGGGTTAGCCTGAGGCTGGCAGGCCAGCAAGGTCGTGAATAAGACCAGGACTAGAACAATGGTTGATCTCATAATTAAATTTGTGTAGTTGCTATCGGTAAAGCAAAATTAAAATATTTATTGAAAAACTACTTCAGCGCAGAGTAGGTGAAAATGCGTCTGATTCTACCAGATAAAGTGAACTTACCAACAGTAGACTGGGTGCGACACAAGTTTGTTCAATATTATGAGTAGTTTATTTGAACAAAAAACGTAGCTTTAAATTAATAATAGTATGGATAACCTACATTTTTTAATTAACCAATAAACTAATGAACGAATTAGGAAACGCTACTTTTGAGAATTACATCGGATTAGAGCAAGGCTACTCCGAAATGGCTTACCAAATGGTAGCACACGTTCTCACACTAGGGTACGCCGTGATGCTGGCTGCACTACTGTACTTTGTACTCACGCTAAAGCAGGTTGCTCCCAAGTACCGAATGTCCAACATACTTTCGGTGGTGGTTATGGTTTCAGCCTTTTTGCTGCTTTACGTGCAGGCACAAAACTGGACTTCTGCCTTTGAATTTGATATTGAGCGAGGAAAGTATTATTTAGCTTCTGGTGCTGATTTATTTAACAACGGTTATCGCTACTTAAATTGGCTAATCGATGTACCTATGCTGTTATTCCAGATTCTGTTTGTAGTCTCGCTAACAAAAAGCAGCTTCACCAGTGTACGTAACCAGTTTTGGGTATCGGGTACACTCATGATTGTTACGGGTTATATTGGTCAGTTCTACGAAGTAACCGATATTGTTCTATTTGCCCTTTGGGGAGCCATATCTACGGTATTTTTTGCTCATATTCTCTGGTTAATGCGTAAAGTGGTTCGCGAAGGTAAGGAAGGAATTCCGGCTGATGCTAAAAGTACGCTGGGAGCAATCTGGGTACTATTCTTAGTTTCTTGGATGTTATACCCGGGAGCTTACTTAATGCCGCACTTATTAGGTATCAACGGAGCATTTTTTAACGAAACCGGAGTAGTAGCTCGGGAGATCACTTACACTATTGCTGATGTGTCGTCTAAGGTAATCTACGGAGTACTCTTGGGGGTAGCCGCTCAGCAGCTTAGCAAAGCCGAAGGGTACGTGTACGAACGTCAGGGTGAAGAAAAGCTTAGCGTATAAGCAGCGGTTAAGTTATCGGTGAATTATTTCCCATAGATTATTAGCCAACAAGAGTAGTTCTTGTTGGCTATTTTTTTATCTACTCAAATCTGGTTACAAAAAATACTCCTGTGGGTTTTGGTGATGAGCAACGAAAGCTTCAGCGTACGCACAGCCATATTCCATTCCCCGAAATTCTTCCATCTTACCGTGATCGTTAAAGTACTGCTGTTCGACATTCTGGCTCTTGTGAGCAAAACAAGCCTGATGCTTTTTTTCCCGCACAGAGCTTATATCCAGATAATGAGTAGGTGAAAAATTCTGGGTTTGCCCACCCGACACTACTTCGTAGTAGTATAGTGCCGCTTTCTGCCCCGATTGCAGCCAAGCATCGTAAATTAGGAGTGAACAAACCCGGTGGTCACGATGAGTGTCAACCGGCCAATGGGTAAAAATAATATCAGGTTGCTCCTTTTGCAGGTAGTCAGCCACCCGTTGATACCATTCGCTGTTAATCTCAGTACTTCCGTCTATTTGTCCCAGAAAGTTTGGTGTTGCCCCTAGTATCTGGCAAGCGGTTTTAGCTTCTTTCGTTCTGATCTCGGCCGCAATATCAACTGAGGTATTAGGTATTCCCGCTTCTCCGCGCGTTAGATAGCAGGCTACTACTTGGTGCCCTTCTTCCGATAACGCTGCCATTAGTCCACCGCAACCAGTTTCAGGATCATCTGGATGCCCTCCCGTTACCAAAACTTTTTTACTCTTACTATATTCTTTCTGCTGCGTTAAATCCAACGTACTCACGCCTAGTGCAGCTAAAGCTGATGAACGAGAAGTTTTTAGTAATTGACGGCGGGATAACTTTTTCATAAACTTTTTCGATAAAATAAGAAAAAGCAAATATATCAGAAGGAGAGCGCCAATTTAATGCCTTAAAATCGTAAGTCCCCAACCTTATTGACTATAATCTTTAAAATCATTTCTCGCCACTCGATTGTTCTTTGTTAAGAACGAAATAGATATACCAATCCGGCTACACTAAGAGCTACTCCAGCGGCTACGGCTGCTGTTGTTCCCCGGTGCGTAGTGGCCTGTACTTCTAAACTATCCTCGTTAGCCTCATTGTCGAATGAGCCGTGAGCACCTCGGTCTTCAGCAATTGGTTCCCATAAGTTATGCGGACGATCAAAATCCTCAGACTGCTCTGTTTGCTGCCCGGAGTAGCCTACTTTAGCTAAAAAACGATCTAACAAGGCAGGAATAAAAGTATTACCTAACGAAGTTTGTAGTGGTCCCATTCCAACGAATATCGAACGGCGCTTGTGATGGGCTGCATAGTAAATGGCACGAGCTGGTACTTCGGGCTGATAGATTTTACCCATCGGTTTGCCCCTCTTCGGCAAGCGAGATTTCACCCAGTCAAACTGAGTAGTATTAATCGCTGACAGATGCACCATTGTAAGATGTACATTACTATCATCATGAAACAACTCGGAACGCACCGAATCAAAGAAGCCATTCGTTGCGTGCTTAGAAGCACAGTAAGCCGATTGAAGAGGAATACCCCGGAAGGCCAATGCGGAGCCAACCAGTATAATAGTGCCTCGGTTACGAGGTTTCATTCGCTTAAGAGCTGCCATTGTTCCGTAAACCATGCCCAGAAATGTCACATCTACTACTCGCTCAAATTCTTCGGCAGTCATTTGCTCAAAGGGAGAAAATACGCTTTGCATAGCGTTGTTAACACACACATCAATTGGGCCGAACGTATCTTCCACCTGCTGGGCAGCATTTTCTACTTGAGCGTGATCTGATACATCAGTTTTGATAATTAGAGC
>NZ_JBARYM010000809.1:0-2364 GCF_049647865.1 Tunicatimonas sp.
GTGGGAAGCCAGAATGGAGTAATTCGTTAATCCGGCTCGCTGGGCGTGTAGCACCGAAAGGGCATTAGCCGGAGCGGTGGTCTCAAAGCCTACCGCAAAGAAAACTACTTCCCGATCGGGATTCTCCTTGGCCAGTTTCACGGCTTCTAGCGGAGAGTAGAGGATACGAACATCAGCCCCTTTGGCCTTTGCTTGCAACAGACTACGCTCCGAACCCGGTACGCGGAGCATATCGCCAAATGAGCAAAGGATCACGTTTTTCTCTTCCGCCAGATAAACTGCCTTATCGATCAGGTTTAGCGGGGTAACACAGACCGGGCAACCGGGGCCGTGTACCATCGTAATTTCTTCGGGAAGTAAGCCCAGCAGCCCGTTCTTTACAATACTGTGGGTTTGCCCCCCGCATACTTCCATAATCGTCCACGGACGAGTGACGGTTTTGCGGATTTCCTCCAGATAGGATTGGGCTAATTCCGGATCGCGATATTCGGTTAAAAATTTCATAGTAGGTTGTTATTTTATTCTTATTGGACCGTCAGCCCAATAAAGATTTTTATTAGAATCCAGTTTGGCTATTCTTTTTCTTATTTCAATAGTCCGCCGAGCTTTTAAGATCAACCGCTTTGGCCAGCTCCGTTCACTCAACAGAAGGAGAGCATACTGCCCCGTCACTACTTCCTTAATCTTTGCTACTTGGTGTTGGTAGCCATCAGTTTGCTTCCACCGCTCTCGGCCATCGGATGTGATTTTATTACTACTCATTTGTTGAATAAAAATTCTTTTATAGGCTCTAAATGGTCATGCTGTAGGTAAGAAGTATAATTCCCATACTTATATTCACCGACAAACTTTGGAATATTAGCCCAGGGTGGTGGCTCAAAACTTTGTACGCCTTGAGATTTGGTAACATAAGTATATCGCCCTTCAATAACTCTTATTAAAGCAATTCCGTGATCTTCTGCATACTGGATTGATCCACTTTGAAAACAACTAGTAGCGAAAATCATCCCTTTATGCGCGCCTATTGATCTTATTTTATCGTAAAGTAGTTGAACAATCTCCCTCTTTATTTTATTCTTATATCTTTTGCATTCTATTAACACTTTTAGTTCACCTCCCAAAGCTTCAAATTCAACATAGACATCGATTTGATATGTACCATCAGTACGCTCAATTTTTTCATCATGTGACGACTTAAATTTATTTAGCTTTTCTCCTGAATGGGCTAAATATTTATATATTAACTCCTCAAATTCTCTCGGGGTAATCTCAGCATTAATACCTTCTGGAACTTCTGCCATTTTCGTTAGTTGAGCAAATTAAAAAACAGTCTACTCTACTTCTGGATTCAATTCGTCTAATTCGCCGACCTGTTTTAGGTAGTGAAAGGTTTCTTTCGCTTCTTTTTCGTCTACCACGCTAATGGCCACTCCCACGTGAACTAGTACGTAGTCGCCTTCCTGGGCGTGCGGAACCATCTCGAGGGTGGCTTCTTTGGTAATTCCGCCAAACAGTACTTGAGCCATTCGCACCGTACCATCGTACTGCATATCTATTGACTTTATCTTTCCGGGAATTGCTAAACACATAATGTTTTAATTGAAATTGGATAATAGAAAATTGAGTCCGGAGTTGGAAGACCGGAAACCGGAGTCTGGACTATGTTTTTACTTTGACACATACGCTCATATTATATAGCTATCGTTGTACTTCAGTCTTTTATCTTTTTTGATGTTATAAGATAACGCTTTTAGCACTTATTCTCTATCTAAGTTTCAATCAATTTGTTCTTCGCAGTGGTAATCGCCTGAGCTTTTTGCTGAGTCTGGTAATGAGCCAGTTGACCTAGCGATATATTTTCATCGTTAGGAGAAAGCTGTTGATGGAAATATAGTTCGTAGTTATCGTTCATCAAGTTACAAACCATATCCACTAATAAGGCATTCTGAAAAACCCCTCCGCTCATCGCTATTTTTCTAATATTATGTTTTTTAGCTACCTGTCGAATACCGTCCGCTAGTGAGTAGTGGAAGCGAGCTGCAATAAATCCGCGACTGTATTCTTTTGTATCCCGTAGAATACCATTTGCCAAAGGCTGATAAGCAATACTACCAACCTCTATCTCATTGAAATAACTGGTTAGTTTACCGTAGCCAATGTCTTGGATATAATCAGTTGCTAGCGTTTCTAGCATGAGTGCCGCTTCGCCCTCGTACGTAGTTTGATCAACCAATCCAAGAATACTTGCTACTCCATCAAATAGGCGGCCTACGCTGGAGGTTTTTAATCCACCAGTTTTATGAATCAGTCGATTATAATGCGCCCATTCTGTTGCTGAAAATTTCTTTTGAAGCGATGTATCAC